>JAEULI010000040.1 GCA_016793845.1 Sphingosinicella sp. | reverse complement strand
CCGGTATCGCCCTTTTTGCGGCGATCTTTTCCGTTTCCGCGCGCGCGGAGCCTACGTTTCCCGATGCCGCCGCCAGCGATCCCGTAAAGCTTGGCTGGATGCAGGGCTCGCCGCCACCGCCCGAAAAGCGCATTGCGTTCGGCGACTACAGCTTCTTCACCTTTCCGCAGTGGCGCTGGAGCTTTTCGCACTGGCGCGAACTGATGCCGAGCATGGGTGTCTCGCGCGGGGCAGGGCCGGTGAGCGCATTGCCGCGTGCCGAACGCAGCGACATCGATGGCGTGACGTTCACGCCGATAGGCGGAACGGCGCCCATGACATGGGCTGCGTCGCTCGCCGCCAACTACACGGACGGCATCGTCGTGCTCCACAAGGGGCGCATCGTCTACGAGCGCTATTTCGGCGCGCTGAAGCCCGAAGGCGAGCACATCGCCTTTTCCGTCACCAAGTCGTTTATCGGCACGCTCGCCTCCATGCTGACCGCGGAAGGCAAGATCGATCCGGCAAAAACCGTGGCGTTCTACTTGCCCGAACTGAAAGACAGCGGCTTCGGCGACGCCACCGTCCGGCAGGTGATGGACATGACGACCGGTCTCGATTTCACCGAGAAGTACGGCGACCCGAACTCCTCGTTCGCTGGCTATGTCGCGGCGATCGGGGCCGGCCCGCGCCCGGCGGATTATGCGGGGCCGAACGGCGATTATGCCTATCTCGCCACAGTGAAGAAGGCGGGCGCGCACGGCGAAGGCTTTACCTATCGCACAGTCAACACCGACGTGCTTGGCTGGATCGTCTCGCGCGTCGGCGGCAAGCCCTTCACCGAGCAGCTTTCCGAGCGGATCTGGGCGCCGATGGGCGCGGAGGCGGACGGCTATTTCCAGGTCGATCCGGTCGGCACGCCGTTCGCGGGCGGCGGCTTCAACATGCGGCTGCGCGATCTCGCACGCTTCGGCGAACTGATGCGGCTTGGCGGGCGCATGGGCGGCAAGCAGATCCTGCCGGAAGCGGCGATTGCCGATATCGTGCGCGGGGCCCGCAAGGAAGACTTCGCCAAGGCGGGCTATGCGACGCTGCCGGGCTGGAGCTACCGGAACCAGTGGTGGGTCAGCCACAACGCACACGGCGCCTACACCGCGCGCGGCATCCACGGGCAGGCGATCTATGTCGACCCGAAGGCTGAATTGGTCATTGCCCGCTTCGCCTCGCACCCGATGGCGGGAAATGCGAACTTCGACCCAACGTCGCTTCCCGCCTATCAGGCGCTCGCCGAGCACCTGATGCGTACGAAGTGATCAGGCCGCAGGCTCTTCGATCGGCTTCGGCTTCGTGCCCCCGCCAAGCCGGTCCGCCAGCTTGAACATGAACGGGTTGAGCGCGATCGAGAGTAGCGCGGCGGCGAGGATCAGGTTGTTCGTATCGTGCGAGATGAGTTCGAGTGTCACGCCGAGCCCGGCGAGGATGAACGAGAACTCGCCGATCTGCGCAAGGCTCGCCGCAATCGTAAGGCCTTCGCCCCGTTCTCGTTTGAACAGGCTCGTTACCGCCACGGCAGCGATGGACTTGCCGATAAGGATGATCGCCAGGGTCGCGATGACGCCGATCGGTTCGCGGATCAGTGTCGAAGGATCGAACAGCATCCCCACAGACACGAAGAACAGCACTGCGAAGGCATCGCGCAGCGGCAGCGAACGTTCCGCGGCGTTGTGGCCGAGCGGCGTGCTGTTGAGCACGAGACCCGCGACGAAGGCGCCGAGCGCGAACGAAGCGCCGAACACCGCATAGGCGAGCCAGGCGATGCCGAGCGCGATGGCAAGCACGCCGAGCGTGAACAGTTCGCGTGAGCGCGTATGTGCGATCCACACGAGGATCACCGGCATGGCGCGCACGCCGACAACGAACATCAGCGCCAGAAACGCGGCGATCTTGGCGAAGGTCCAGGCGATTTCGCGTGCAATCGCAGCGCCGCCGCCCATTTCGCCCATGTTCGCCAGCAGCGGCAACAGGACGAGCGCGATGATGATGACAAGATCCTCAACGAGCAGCCAGCCGACCGCGATCTGTCCGATGCTTGTTTTCAGCTGGCCGCGGCCTTCGATCGCGCGCAGCAGCACCACGGTCGATGCGACGGAGAGCGAGAAACCGAAGATTGCGGCTTCCGGCCCAGACATGCCCATCAGCAAACCCGTGCCCCAGCCGAGCGCGGTTGCAACCGCGATCTGCACGATGGCACCGGGCAGCGCGATCGATTGAACGCGCATCAGTTCCTTCGGGGAAAAGTGCAGCCCGACGCCGAACATCAGCAGGATCACGCCGATTTCGGCGAGCTGGGGCGCGAGCGATTGGTCGGCCACCCAGCCCGGCGTGAAGGGGCCAACGACCACACCGGCAACAAGATATCCGACGATCGGCGAGAGTTTCAGCCGGTTCGCCAGCATTCCGAACAGAAAGGCGAGCACGAAGCCGCCGACGAGGATGAGGATCAGGTTGTCGTGGTGCACGCGCCTCGCATTTCGATTAGGATTTGATTTCGTATGATCTTATACAGGCGAGGGTCGCGCCGTCACCTGTACAGTGTGAAAATTGTTTATCGTTGCGGTATCTTCAAGATGCAGAACGAATTGCGGCTGCGCTTTCGCTTTCCGCCTTCAGTCGTCCACCGCTCAGAATCTCACCCGTGCGGGGCGCAAACAGCATCAGCATCTGGCCAAGGCCAAGCGCAAAGCCGAGCGCCAGCAGCGGGTGTATGAGGAGGAGGACCGGATAGGCGGGCGATCCGAGCGGGCCGGTCAATGCCTCGAACAGCGGCGTCGAAAGCCAGATCAGGATCATGTGCGAGCAGAACAGGAAGAAGGCGTAGGGCTCCAGCCAGCGGAACATCGCGGGCCGCGCTGCGAGGCCCCACACGATGCGCGCGAAGGCGAGCGCCGCGGCAAGGCGAAGGCCGAGGTCGAGCAGCGGCATCAGCGCCGGCGACATCACCGTTCCGCCCGGCACGGGCACGCTGACGATCAGCTTGATGACGGCGATGGCGGTGAACGGCGCGAGCGCCGCGGTGAAGGGCACCCCGGCGATGCGCGCGCCAAGGTCGTGGCGGCGTGCAGCGATGCCGAGCAGGAAGAACAGCAGGATCTGCGGTCTCAGCATCAGCGGAAAGAACCAGCCCGAGACGCTCCACGCCGCAACGAGCAGGATCGCGCCCGTCAGCCACGGTCCGCGCAGCCGGAGCAGGAGCGGCGCCATCGCCATGCACACGAAGAGGTCGCGCAGGAATGGCGTCTGCACGTTGATGTGATTGGGGGTGAGGATCGAGAGCAGCTCGTCGATCAGCCACCAGAGGCTTTCGGGAATCGGCGCCCGCAGGAAACCGAGCCATGCCGTGCCCGAGACGAGCAGGATGGCGAGCGCGTTCCACAGCGCCATGGGCAGCAGGATCGTGCGCGCCTTGCGCTCAAGGAACGTGCGCCACGACCTTATCGCCGCGCCCGCGACGAGATAGCCCGAGATCATGCCGAGCAGCGGCACGGCGCTGCGGCCGAACACCTCCATCAGCACGAGGCGGAACATGCCTTGACCTGTTCCGGCGGCGGCCGTGAGTTCGGCGCCGCCGAGACCCGTCCACGCATGGACATAGACGATGCCGAGCACACACAGCACGCGCGTGACGGCGATCGTGTCGGAAAGGCGCGGGGAGAGCGGCTCGCCGGGCGCCTTCTGATGAACGGATACGCTGTTCAAGCGCGCGCTTCCCGGCGGGCCCGCATCAGTCCTTCTTCTCGCGCACGATCTGGAAATCGCTCGCGCTCAGCTTCACGTCCCATTTCGAGCCGTCCGCCTTGCGCGCATCGTCCACCTCGAAGAGGGGGCCGTCGTCGTCGAGTTCGATCTCTTCCCAGCTCACATAGCCCGCAGCCTTCAGCACGGGCACGATCTTTTCGATTTCCGTCGCGGTGGCCTGGCGATCCGCAAATGCGGGCGTGGATAGGCCGATGAGCGCTGCCGCGCCGATTCCCGTGGCGATTTGCCGATACATGCCTGATCTCCTTGTCTTCCTCACCCAGCCGAAACGGTTGCTGCGTTTCGTCGGTTCCTTGGCAAGGCGCGGTTCGGCGTGCGCACGGCGCTATTCGGCGGGCTCCAGCAGGCGTTCCTTGGCGATCTTCTCGCGCCAGACGAGCGGGGCGAGGTGGTGGACGTTCTTGCCTTCGCTGTCGACGGCGACGGTGACGGGAAAGTCCTTCACCTCGAACTCGTAGATCGCTTCCATGCCGAGGTCCTCGAAGCCGACGACCTTGCTGCCCTTGATGGCGCGGGCGACGAGATAGGCCGCGCCGCCCACCGCCATCAGGTAGGCGCTCTTGTGATCGCGGATCGCGTCCACGGCCATCGGCCCGCGTTCGGCCTTGCCGACCATCGCGGTGAGGCCCTGTTCCAGCATCATGCGGGTGAACTTGTCCATGCGGGTGGCCGTGGTGGGGCCTGCCGGGCCGACGACCTCTTCGCCTACGGGATCGACCGGGCCGACATAATAGATGACTCGGCCCTTGAACTCGACGGGCAGGGGTTCGCCTTTCGCCAGCATGTCCTGAATGCGCTTGTGCGCGGCGTCGCGCCCGGTGAGCATCTTGCCGTTCAGCAGCAGCCGGTCGCCCTGCTTCCAGCTCTGCACGACCTCGGGCGTCAGCGCATCGAGATCGACGTGGATCGCTTCCTTCGAAGGCGTCCACTCGACCTTCGGCCAGTCGGCAAGGTCCGGCGCTTCGAGGTACGCGGGGCCTGAGCCGTCGAGCACGAAGTGCGCGTGGCGTGTGGCGGCGCAGTTCGGGATCATCGCGATCGGCTTCGAGGCGGCGTGCGTCGGGCAATCGTAGATCTTGACGTCGAGCACGGTCGCGAGCCCGCCGAGGCCCTGCGCGCCGATGCCGAGCGCGTTCACCTTGTCGTGAATCTCGATGCGCAGTTCTTCCAGCTCATTCTGCGGTCCGCGCGCTTTCAGCTCCGCCATGTCGATCGCTTCCATCAGCGATTCCTTGGCGAGCAGCATGGCCTTTTCCGCCGTGCCGCCGATACCGATGCCGAGCATTCCGGGCGGGCACCAGCCGGCGCCCATCTGCGGCACCATCTCCAGCACCCAGTCCACGATGGAATCGCTGGGGTTCAGCATCTTGAACTTGGACTTGTTCTCGCTGCCGCCGCCCTTCGCCGCGACGGTGATCTCCACCGTGTCGCCGGGCACCATTTCGACGTGCACCACGGCGGGTGTGTTGTCCTTCGTGTTCTTGCGCGAAAATGCCGGGTCCGCAACGATCGAGGCGCGCAGGCGGTTCTCCGGGTGGAGGTAGGCGCGGCGCACGCCCTCGTCGACCATTTCCTGAACAGTTTTCGTGGCTTGCCACTGAACGTTCATACCGATCTTCACGAAGGCTGTGACGATGCCGGTGTCCTGGCAGATCGGGCGGTGCCCCTCCGCGCACATGCGGCTGTTCGTCAGAATCTGCGCAATTGCGTCCTTTGCGGCCGGTCCCTGCTCGAGTTCGTACGCGCGCCCGAGCGCGCGAATGTAGTCCATGGGGTGGTAGTAGCTGATGTACTGAAGCGCGTCGGCGACCGACTCAATGACGTCTTCTTCGCGGATCACCGCCATGCAAAAGCCCTCTCGAAAAGACCGATTTGGGGGCGGTGATTAGCCATCGCGGAGGCCTTCGTCCACCAGTGTCTTGCACGGATTCTTCAAGCGATTCAGCTAAGTGCCTGATCTCGTCACAAAAACTTAAATTGTGTAAAAACCCCCTTGCGTTAGGCGCGGGTTCACCACAAAGTCTGGTTCTGGGACCGGGGGGTCACCACAACAGCTTGTGTCACACGGGAAACGAAGCTTTCCCGGGGCAGGGCCGGTTTTGCCCCCTTGGTCTGGCGAGAGATCGCCGGGGCCTGTGGATTACGAGGATATCGGGGACGGCGCGACATCGCCCGTATCCGTTGCGGGAAACACCCGCTACCCCATATTCGCAGTACCCCTTGACGAATTTGGAACGAAGCAGGAACATAGGGGAGTCGGCTCAGATGGATTTCAGTGGCGTGGATACGGCGACTCTTGACGGCGACCTCGACGTTGCGGCGGTGCGCCCGCGCGGCGCGAGTTCGCACGCCGTCGAGATCGACCATGGCCGCGACGCGCTCCTCACCGATTTCGGTCGGGAGACGCTCGAGGATCGCTACCTGCTGCCGGGCGAGAAGCCGCAGGACCTGTTCGCCCGCGTCGCCGCGGCCTATGCGGACGACGATGCCCACGCGCAGCGCCTCTACGACTATATCTCGCGCCTGTGGTTCATGCCCGCGACGCCCGTACTCTCGAACGGCGGCACCGGGCGCGGCCTTCCCATCTCCTGCTACCTGAACAGCGTGTCGGACAGCCTTGAAGGCATCGTCGGCACGTGGAACGAGAACGTCTGGCTTGCCTCCAAGGGCGGCGGCATCGGCACCTATTGGGGCCATGTCCGCGGCATCGGGGAGCCCGTGGGCCTGAACGGCAAGACGTCGGGCATCGTCCCGTTCGTGCGCGTCATGGATTCACTGACACTGGCGATAAGCCAGGGATCGCTGAGGCGGGGATCCGCAGCTTGCTACCTCGACATCTCGCACCCGGAAATCGAAGAGTTCCTCGAAATCCGCAAGCCTTCCGGTGATTTCAACCGCAAGGCCTTGAACCTCCATCACGGCGTCCTCGTCACCGACGCCTTCATGGAGGCCGTGCGAGATGGTCTTCCCTTCGATCTCGTCAGCCCGAAGGACGGTTCGAAGCGGGGTCAGGTGGATGCGCGCGCGCTGTTCCAGAAGCTGGTCGAGACCCGGCTGGCGACGGGCGAGCCGTACATCATCTTCATCGATCACGTGAACAACACGATGCCGAAGCACCAGCGCGACGTCGGCCTCAAGGTCACCACGTCGAACCTGTGCTCGGAAATCACGCTGCCGACCGGCGTCGACCAGCACGGCAAGGACCGCACGGCGGTGTGCTGCCTCTCCAGCCTCAACCTCGATACGTGGGACGAGTGGTCGAAGGACAAGGCGTTCATCGAGGACGTGATGCGCTTCCTCGACAACGTGCTCAGCGACTATATCGAGCGGGCGCCCGACGAGATGGAGCGCGCCAAATACGCCGCCGCGCGCGAGCGTTCGGTCGGTCTTGGCGTCATGGGCTTCCACAGCTTCCTGCAGGCGCGTTCGATCCCGTTCGAAGGCGCGATGGCGAAGTCATGGAACCTCAAGATCTTCCGCCACATCCGCGCGCACGTGGACGAGGCCTCGATGCTGCTCGCGACCGAGCGCGGCGCCTGCCCGGACGCTGAGGACATGGGCGTGATGGAGCGCTTCTCGTGCAAGATGGCGATCGCGCCGACCGCGTCGATCAGCATCATCTGCGGCGGCACGTCGGCCTGCATCGAGCCGATCCCCGCGAACATCTACACGCACAAGACGCTGTCGGGCAGCTTCACCGTCCGGAACCCGCACCTTGAAAAGGTGCTGGAGGACAAGGCGAAGAACAGCGACAAGGTGTGGAGCACGATCCTGGAGCGCGGCGGCTCCGTGCAGCACCTCGATTTCCTCACGCCCGAGGAGAAGGCGACGTTCCGCACCGCGTTCGAAATCGATCAGCGCTGGCTGCTCGAGCTCGCCGGCGACCGCACGCCCTATATCGATCAGGCGCAGAGCCTCAACCTGTTCCTGCCGGCGGACATCGAGAAGTGGGATCTTCTGATGATGCACTACCGGGCGTGGGAGCTGGGCATCAAGTCGCTCTATTATTGCCGCTCCAAGTCCATCCAGCGCGCGGGCTTCGCGGGCGGCGTGGAGGCGGACAACACCATCGACCTCAAGATGATCGAGGTTGAGGTGAAGGACTACGACGAGTGTCTCGCTTGTCAGTAGGGACCTGCCAATAGGGGTTTCGATCAAAGCGATACTTTGATCGCGGAAAACAGTGTAAATTCGGGCGGCTTTGAAGCCTGGCCCGCAATGGGAAAGTAACGGCGATGCCTCTTCTGCAAGCCTCCAAGCAGTACAAGCCCTTCGAATATCCGTGGGCATACGACTATTGGAAGCTCCAGCAGCAGCTCCACTGGCTGCCCGAGGAAGTGCCGCTCGGCGAGGATTGCCGCGACTGGGCGCAGAAGCTCTCGGATCACGAGCGCAACCTGCTCACGCAGATCTTCCGCTTCTTCACGCAGGCGGACGTCGAGGTGCAGGATTGCTACCACGAGAAGTACGGCCGCGTCTTCAAGCCCACCGAGATCAAGATGATGCTGACCGCGTTCAGCAACATGGAGACGGTGCACATCGCCGCCTACAGCCACCTGCTCGACACGATCGGTATGCCCGAAAGCGAGTACGGCATGTTCCTTCAATACAAGGAAATGAAGGACAAGCACGATTACCTCGCGACCTTCGGCGTCGATACGGACGAGGATATCGCGAAGACGCTCGCCATGTTCGGCGGCTTCACCGAAGGGCTTCAGCTCTTCGCCAGCTTCGCCATGCTGATGAACTTCCCGCGCCACAACAAGATGAAGGGCATGGGCCAGATCGTCAGCTGGTCGGTGCGCGACGAGAGCCTGCACTGCGAGGGCATCATCAAGCTGTTCCACACCTTCTGCCAGGAGCGGGACTGCCTGACCCCGGCGATGCGCAAGGAAATCCGCGACACCTGCTATCACACGGTGGATCTGGAGGACGCGTTCGTCGATCTGGCGTTCGAGATGGGCCCGGTGCCCGGCATGACGCCTGACGACATCAAGAACTACATCCGCTTCATCGCCGATTGGCGGCTCAGCCAGCTCGGGCTCAAGCCGATCTACAAGATCGCCGAACACCCGCTGCCGTGGCTCGCGCCGCTGCTGAACGGCGTCGAGCACGCCAACTTCTTCGAAACCCGCGCCACCGAATATTCGAAAGCCGCCACCAAGGGCAGCTGGAACGACGTGTGGGACGCCTTCGACAAGCGCAAATCCGCGAAAATCACCACCGCCGCCAACGAGGCGGGCGACGCGCAGGGGCTGCTGGGGGTGGCGGAGTAGTTGATCATACTGAATACGAATGGTAGAGAACATATGTGGAACAATCTTGGCCTCACTCTCAGGAATCTGAGTCTGGTTGTACTCAGGCGAGGGTAGTGATGTACGATGTTCGCGATGTTGCCAATTTTACGCTCGATTTT
>JAEULI010000026.1 GCA_016793845.1 Sphingosinicella sp. | reverse complement strand
ATGCGAAAACGACAAGCCCGGCCTGCGCCAGCGCAGGCCGGGCTTTTATGTCAGCCCAGAATGTTGAACGAGATTTCTGCCCGGAGGCCGAAGGCGAGTGCATTGCGCACGGTCGGATCGGCGCCGGGATTGATGATGTAGTGCGCGCTCGGCTGAAGTGACAGCCACGATGCGACAGGCGCACGATAGGTCAGTTCGAAGGCGACCTCAGCGTTATCCGCCGGAACAGCATGTTTGTATGCATCCCCAGTGAACGCCGCGGCAACCGCGAAGCCCAATTGATCCTCGTCACGGCCCTTGAACGGCCCCGTGTAATTGAGGCCGGCACTTGCGAACCTGCCGAACGTATTGAAACGCCCGTCAGCGATGCCGAGGCGGGCGAAGGCGGCGAGTCCCTGCGCGGGATCCCCTGATTCCTCGAACAATGCGGTTTCGCCGCGCACATAGAGGCCGTCATTGCCGCGGTCGCTGTTTCCTGCATGATCGTCGAAACGCGCCGTGTAGCTCCAGCCACCGAACAAAAGCCGCCCATGCGGCAGAGGTGCTTCGATTTCGGCGACAAGGAGCGCCCCATCACCATTGCCCAGCTTCACGGCGGTGCGCTTCGGGCGATCGGGATCGCCGGGAACGCCGTCGAGTACCGCGGCGCGCACCACCCAGCCTTCCGCAGGCTCGATGGCAATGCGCGCGGCGAGCGATATCGACGGAAAAATCGAAGGGCCGTTTTCACCTGTCTGGGCAAAATCGGTGCCGATACCGTGTGGGCTGCCGATAAACAGGCCGGAGGCATCAAGCGAGTCGAATTCCGAGTTGAGATCGTAGAGGCCGACCTTCAGCGAGCCGCCCACGAATTTCTGTTCGATCCATGCCTCGTAGAGCCGGAACGCCTGCACGCCCGTTTCGATATTGCTCGCCGTCTGCGCGTCGCCGGCGAGCTCGCTGAAAGACTTGCCGTTGTTGTAGAGGCCATAGACGTGGACGCTCGCGCCCTTCCATCCGGCAATCGCCTCAAGGTCGGCCTCGGCGACGATGTCGAGATTGTCGAGATAGCGGCTGCCGCGCTTGATACCGCCGGAGGCGTTCGACATCACCTCGCCCGTATAGGTCGCCTGAAGCAGCAACGGTCCATGGCTCTCGTCGATCTCGCCCCGGCTGTGCGTGTGGCCGTGCGGAAGGTGACCTTCCGAGGCAAATGCGGGGAACGCAACCAGCGAGAGGGCCGCAGCAAAATAGGGACGCATCAATCTTCTCCAATCCTTTTTTATTTTGTGGATGTCCCCGGCGAGACACACAGCCGGGGGTGGCGACACGGGTCAGGCGTTTCTCAGGGATTCAGTTTTGTATTTGATCATTGATGGGTAGTGATCGGATGCGTTTACCGGTTGCGGCGTAGATGGCGTTGCAGAGGGCTGGTGCGACGGGCGGGAGGCCGGGTTCGCCGATGCCGCCTGGGGGTGCGTTCCAGTTGCCGCCGCCGACGAGGTGGACCTCCGTGATCTTCGGGGCGGCATCGATGCGGGTGAGCGCGTAGCCGTCGAAGTTGTCCTGCTGGACGCGGCCCTCCTTGAACGTGATCTCGCCGAGCGTGGCGAGGCTGATCCCCATCACCACCGAGCCTTCCATCTGCGACCGGATCCGGTCCGGGTTCACCTGCGGGCCGCAGTCGACCGCGATGTCGGCGCGCTCGACGGTAAGCTGCCCGTCCGTCACCGCGACCTCGATCGCGCAGGCCGTGTAGCTGACGAAGCTGTAGTGCGCGGCGATGCCGAGCCCGCGACCCGGAGGCAGCGTCCGGCCCCAGCCGATGCCCCTGGCGGCGGCATTGATCACCGCCTTCAGCCGCGCGGTGTCGACCGGGTAGCGCGCCGGGTCCTCGCCGTAGTTGGTGGTGTCGCCCATCGCGCGGGGATCGATCGTGCGGTCCGGGCCGATGAGCGCGAGGAGATAGTCCTTCGGATCGCGCCCCGCCGCGGCGGCAAGCTCGGCGACGAACGACTGCGCCGCGAAGGCGTGCGGGATGTTGGAGACCGAGCGGAACCAGCCGATCCGCGTGTGCGCGGTCGCCGCGCAGGTCTCGGCGCGGAAGTCGGGAACCGCGAACGCGACGTTGCGCAGCCCCATGCCCTGCTCGAACGGCAGCTGGTGCTTCGGGTCCGGCCCGAAGATCGAGCCGATCGAGGGCGCCGCGCTTCGGTGCCGCCACGCCACCGTGCGGCCGGCCGCGTCGAGCCCGCCCTCCAGCCGCTCGACCGAGACGGTGTGGAAGTAGCTGTGATGAAGGTCGTCCTCGCGCGTCCACACCACCTTCACGGGCTTGCCGCCCGTCGCGCGGCTGAGCAGCGCCGCCTCGAGCACGTAGTCGGGCTTCGATTTGCGCCCGAACCCGCCGCCGAGCAGCGTCTGGTGGATGGTCACATCGGCGACCGGGATCTTCAGCGCCTCGGCGATGAGGTCGCGCGCCGCCTGCGGGTCCTGCGTGCAGGCCCACGCCTCGCAGCGGTCCGCGCCGGTGCGCGCGAGCGCCATCGGCGGCTCCATCGGCGCCTGCGCGAGATGCGGGATGTAATACTCGGCTTCGATGCGCCTTGCGGCCTTGCCGAGCGCGGCCTCCGCATCGCCGTCGCTGCGCGAGATCTGCCCCGGCGCGCGCGCCGCGCGTTCGAGCTCGGCGCGGTAGACGTCCGAGTCGTAGGCGGCGTTCGGCCCGTCGTCCCACGCGATGGTGAGCGCTTCGCGGCCCTTGATCGCCGCCCACGTGTTCGCCGCGAGCACGGCGATGCCGCCGAGCGGCTGGAACACGGACGGCAGCGTCGGCGCGGGCAGGTCGACGATCCGGACGACGCCGGGCACCGCGAGCGCTGCGGCCTTGTCGACGCTCTTCACCTTGCCGCCGTAGACGGGCGGCCGCGCGATGACGGCGTAGAGCATGTCCGGCAGGCGCGCGTCGATGCCGTAGCCCGCGCGGCCCGTGGTCATGGCAACGCCGTCCGCGGAAGCCACATCGCGGCCGATGTAGCGGAACGCCGCCGGCGCCTTCAGCGTCACCGTGCTCCGATCGGGCACGGCGAGCGCCGCGGCGTCCTTCGCGAGCGCGCCGTAGCCGAGCCTGCGGCCGCTCGGGTGGTGCACCACCTCATGCAGGTTTGCTGCAACCTCGCCGACGCTCACGCCCCAGCGCTTTGCGGCGGCGGCTTCCAGCATCGTGCGTGCCGCGGCGCCGCAACGGCGCAGCGGCGTGAACAGGTGGCGCATACTGCGCGAGCCGTCGGTGTTCTGGTTGCCGTAGCGCGCCTCGTCGCCCACCGCCTGTTCGATGCGCACGCGGCTCCAGTCCGCCTCGAGCTCGTCGGCGATCACCATGGCAAGGCTGGTGCGGATGCCTTGGCCCATCTCGGCGCGGTGGCAGGTGATGGTCACCGTGCCGTCCTCGCCGATCGCCACGAACAGCGTAGGGTCGTCGCGCCAGCCGCCGCTCTGTCCGTCGGCGCCGTACTTTGGCTGCTCGGCAGCCTCTGCCAGCGCCGCGCGCGGCAGGCCCATCGCGAGCACGAACGCGCCGCCCGCGCCCAGAAGCCCGCGGCGGCTGATGTTGTCGATCCGGTCGAACGTCTCGGCCTTCATGCCTCCACTCCTGCCGCGCTTGCCGCCTTGATCGCGGCGCGGATGCGCGCGTAGGTGCCGCAGCGGCAGATGTTGCCGCTCATCGCGGCGTCGATGTCCGCGTCGGTGGGCTTCGGTGTCTCGGCGATGAGTGCCGCGGCCTGCATGATCTGGCCCGACTGGCAGTAGCCGCACTGCGCGACGCCGTGCTCGCGCCACGCCCGCTGCACCGCATGGTCGCCCGCCGCCGACAGGCCCTCGATCGTCGTCACCGACTGACCCTCAACCGCTGACATCGGAAGCTGGCACGACCGCATCGCCGTACCCTCCACGTGCACCGTGCACGCACCGCACAACCCCAGACCACAACCGAACTTCGTTCCCGTCAACCCCGCCAGGTCACGCACATACCATAACAAAGGCATCTCAGAAGGACCGGTGTGTTCCCGCGCAATGCCGTTCAACCGAAAACGCATCGTATCCCTCCACCCGCACAAATGCACCAATCTGCGTATCGTTGTAGAGACCTGTGCTAACTGATTGTAGCACAATTTTGCCATATCACTCTTGCCAAGGTCATTTTCTTTGATATGGTCGCACGCAAAGATCGGGTGGCCTTGAGCCATCACGAAATAAACGCGGGGGAGGTCGGGTCCTCCCCTGGATTTTTGGGGAGAGAATCAACATGCGCACCAGAATGCTCGTTTCCCGGCTTGCGATAGCCACTGTGCTCACCGGTATTTCCCACGCTGCGCTGGCGCAGGCGGCAGGCGACAACGTGTCCACGGGCGGCGTCGAGGAAATCGTCGTTACCGCACAGAAGCGCGAACAACGACTCCAGGATGTGCCGGTCACCGTCTCTGCGCTTTCCGGCGCAGGCGCCGAAGCGCGCGGCGTTCAGAGCACGGAAGAGCTCTCGACCGCGGTTCCGTCGCTGGACTGGCAGTCGGGCAAGGCCGGCAGCCCCTATATTCGCGGTATCGGCTCCATCATCTCGACGGCCGGCAACGAGTCGTCGGTCGGTCTGTTTGTCGACGGCGTGCTGCTGATCAGCCCGCTGCAGGCCAACTTCAACCTCAACAATGTCGAGCGCATCGAGGTGCTGAAAGGCCCGCAGGGCACGCTGTTCGGCCGCAATGCGAACGGCGGCGTGATCAACATCATCACGCGCGATCCGTCGCAGGATACCGCAGTCGATGCGAGCGTCGGCTATGGCAACTACAACACGATCGACGCGCAGTTCTACGGGAATACCGCCCTTACGGACACGCTCGCGGCGAATGTCGCGGTCGCCTATCGCAATCAGATGGATGGCTGGGGCAAGAACGTCAACACCGGCTCGGACGCCTATGACGGCGATTCCTTCGACATCCGCGCCAAGCTCGGCTGGACGCCGACGCCGGACACCGACATCATCCTCACCGGCCAGTATTTCACCAACCACAACGAGGCGACGAAAAACAGGCTGCTTCGCGGCACTGTGGGCCTCAACGGCGCATTGCCGCCGGCGGGCTTCTACGATGTCAACGAGAGCTTCGAATCGTTCACGGAAACCGACGTGTGGTCGCTCAATCTGCGTATTTCGCACGATTTCGGCGCAGCGACCTTCCGCTCGCTGACGGCGTATACCGATGTCGACACGCTCTGGGCCTACGACTCCGACGGCGGCGCTCTGGAAACGCTCGAAGGCGATATTTTCGAGAACGCGTCAGGCTTCACGCAGGAGTTCCAGTTGCTTTCGCCTGCGGAACAAAGCGTGCGCTGGATTGTCGGCCTCTATTATCTTGATATGGAAGCCGCTTTCACGCCGATCGAACTCGAAGGTACGGCCGTCGGCGGTGCGTTCATCGAGGTGTTCGGGCATACCCGTGCGCGTTCGCTCGCCGGTTTCGGTGAGGTCACTTTCGAACTGGCGGAGACCACGAACCTCACGCTCGGTGGCCGCTATACGTTCGACAAGCGGACGGTCGATGGCCACACCGATGTCAACGGCACTGCGGGCACGGTCTTCTATCAGCAGAAGAACTTCAGCCAGCCGACGTATCGTGTCACGCTGGACCACAACTTCACCGACGATATCATGGCCTATGCCACGGTCAGCACCGGCTACAACTCGGGTCAGTTCAACACCGGAAACGCTGCGGCGGCGGCGGTGAAGCCGGAAAAGATGCAGGCCTATGAAGTCGGCATCAAATCCGATCTTCTGGATCGGCGGCTTCAGATCAATGCCGCCGCGTTCTGGTACGATTACAAGGATCTGCAGGTAAACGTCGTTCAGAACGCCGTGACCGTGCAGACCAATGCCGCGAAGGCGCGGGTGAAAGGCTTCGAGCTTGAAGTGAACACCGCGCCCGTCGACAATTTGTCGATGCAGTTCGCGTTCTCTTACCTCGACACCGAATATACGAAATATGCCGACGCGCAGTTCTATGTTCCGGAAGTCGGCGGCGGCTACACGACAGTTGTCGGGGATGCCTCCGGCAACCAGATGATCAATGCGCCGAAGTATTCGGCCTTCGCTTACATCCAGTATGAGATGGAAAGCGCGATGGGCACTTTCACACCGGCCCTGTCCTACGCTTACAAGAGCAAGATCTACCGCAACTACCAGAACGACCTCGTGTCGCCCTCCCAGAATCTCGTGAACGCATCGCTGCTGTTCACACCGACGTCGGGCAACTGGGACGTGCGGCTGTGGGGCAAGAACCTGCTGGACGAGAAGAACGAGCAGAAATCGGTCCGCCGCGAAGGTGCGATGGGTCATCCGCTGGCACCTCTCACTTATGGCATTACCTTCGGTGTGCACTTCTAGGATGTTCGTGCGTTCCACGCGCAGTTGATTTGAAGAGGGAGATTTCATGATGAGACTGGCATTGGCCGTACTTTCCGGGGCTCTGCTTTCCGTTGCCGCCTGCTCGCAGGCGCCCACGGAGACGGCTCCGGCGGAGAAGGCGACAGCGGCATCGACCGCCGAGGACGAGGCTGCGATCCGCAAACTGTTCGCCGATCTGATGGCCGCGGTGAAGGCCGAGGATGCGGCGGCCGTAGCGCAGGCCTACGCCCCCGAAGGCTTCATCTATCTCGATGTCAGCACGCCGCGCGCTTTCCACGGACGCGAAGGTGCGGAGCACACTTGGAAGCTGTGGTTCTCGATGATCGAGCCGGGCTCGGGCACGGGCGACGCGACCGAACTTCAGGTTACGGTCGTTGGTGACTACGCCTTCGCGATGCACTTCGATCATTACACGGCGAAGCCGAAAGATCCCAAGCTGCAGCATCTCGTCGATTTCACGAACCGTGCAACCTCGTGGCTCAAGAAGATCGACGGGCGCTGGTATATTCTCGTCGAGCATAATTCCTTCCCGGTCGACCTCGTGAACGGTCAGGCCGACTTCAAATCGAAGGAATAGTCGCGAGAGGGCATGAAGCAGGCGTCGGCATTCGCAAGGATGGTTGGATGATACAGCACGATGTCGACGACCTGCTTCAGAGAGCAATGGCAACAGGCGGCCGCGAACTCAGCGCCGATGAAAGGCGCAACGTCGCGACCGCCTGTGAACAGATGGATGCCGCCATGGCAGGCTGGCGCGATGCGGCCGAAGGCCGGCGCCGGCTGGAGGCCATTCAGGACGAAAACCTCGTCTGGTTCACGCCGTCCTCCAATCCTCATACGGAGATGAAGCAGGGGCGCGAGGAATACATCAAGCTCGTCACTGAGTTTCAGTTCGATCACTATATTCCCGGCAGCAAGGTCGAGATTTTCGATGTCACTGCCGAGGGAAATCGCGTTGCGACGGAGATGATCTCCGATATCGTGATGAAAGACGGCACGCCCTATACGAACCGTTATCAGCAGCTGTTCGAGTTCAATTCTCAGGGCAAGGTCGCCGTCTACAAGCTTTACATGGATACCGCGATCTTCATTCGCGATGACAACAAGGCGACGAAGAAAATCGCCGACGATTTCCTTTATGCGCTGTCGACATGCGGTACTCTTGGGTTGCGTCATCTGATGAAGGATGACGCAACCTGGTCTTTTCCTGCCCGCGGCGGTGATATCGTTACGCTGAACAAGGCTAAAGCGCTCGATCGGATCGAACGGCTGCAATCGAATACGACCGGCCTCGGTTTCGATGAGGTCTATCGGAGCCCGATCATTCGCGGCAACTACGTCACTGTCCGCGCGACGGTTTCGGGAACGGATATCCGCGACGGGAAACCATTCAGCGCCACGCATCATTTCGTTATCAAGACCGAAAAGCCGCAGGAGGCCAGCCATGCCGGCCGCGTGATCGGCGGCAAGATCACAGAAATCCGCGAGTATGTGCGCGGAGGATTCCTCCCCGAAGTGTGATGGACGGCATCAGAGGACAGACGATGGTCGAGCAGGATATCGATACGTGCCTTACGCCGGAGGAGCGCCGCAATGTCGCCGCCGCCTATGAACAGCTCGACGCGGCGATGGCCGGCTGGCGCGATCGTGCCGAAGGGCGTCAGCGTCTTGATGCCGTGCTTGCCGACGATTTCGTCTGGTTCGTGCCGACATCCGATCCGGCGCGACAGGCGCGGGGGAGCAAGCAGGACTACATCGATTATGTGACCGTGTTCCAACACGAGAATTACCAGCCCGGTAGCCGGGTGGAGATTTTCGCGCATACGGCCCACGGCAACCGCGTTGCCACCGAGATGCTTTCGGACATCGTCCGCAAGGACGGCTCGCCCTATCGCAACCGGTATCACCAGCTCTTCAAGTTCAACGACAAGGGGCAGGTGAAGGAGTACCGCGTTTACATGGACTCCGCCGTCATCGTGACGGACGCATTCGCCGCGTGCGAGCGTGCCGTGCGCGCGTTCATCGCGGCGCTTGGCTCGGGCGACGCACGGGCCCTCAAGGCACATGTGACCGAGGATTTCCGTTGGCTACCCGCAAACGGTGCCGCTGGTCTTGATGTCGATGCCGTTGCCGCCCTCGCGCAGGCCGCGAAGGCGAAGCGCGCTCTGACGCTGGAGATCATACCCGAAGGCCTGATCGCCGAAGAGGCGGTGGCCTCGATCGAGGTGACGTTGGGCGATGGTGTCGTCCATTCTCTGGTCGCCACGCTCCAGGGCGATCGGATTGCAGGTATCGAGGAATTCAGCAGCGGCCGATCCATCGCGGATCTGGCCGCCTGAGCGACCAAACACAAAAGAACGCGGAGAAGAGCGATGGATATGGGTACCCCGGTCAGCGAAAACATCTCCCGCCTCACCGCGCATCTGCAGGGCTGGATCGGACGCACGCGGCCCATGCTCATTGACGGGCAATGGGTGGAAGCGGCGTCCGGCAAGACCTTTCAGGTTCGCGATCCCGCGACCGGCAAGATCATCGCCAATGTCGCGGAAGGCGCGGCGGAGGACATCGATCGTGCCGTGCGCGCGGCGCGAAAGGCATTCGAAAGCGGCCCGTGGTCGCGCATGACGCCCTCGGAGCGCGGCAAGCTGCTGCACCGGGTCGGCGACCTGATCCTCGAGAATCTGCACGAGCTGGCGCAGCTCGAATCCATCGACAACGGCAAGCCGGCAAGCGTGGCGCGCGCGGCGGACGTGCCGCTGGCGGCGGACATGTTCCACTACATGTCGGGCTGGTGCACCAAGATCGAGGGCAAGACGATCCCGATCTCGGCGCTTGCCGCACCCGGCAACTATTTCTCCTACACGCGGCCGGAAGCGATCGGCGTCGTCGGGCAGATCATTCCGTGGAATTTCCCGCTGCTGATGGCGGCATGGAAGCTGGCGCCGGCGCTTGCCACGGGCTGCACGGTCGTCCTCAAGGTCGCCGAGGAAACGCCGCTGTCGGCGCTGCGGCTCGGCGATATCCTGATGGAAGCGGGGATGCCCGCCGGCGTCGTGAACATCGTGCCTGGCTTCGGGGAAACCGCCGGCGCCGCGCTCGCCGCGCATCCGGACGTGAACAAGGTGGCGTTCACCGGCTCCACCGAAGTCGGCAAGCTCATCGTGCAGGCGGCCGCGCGCGATCTGAAGCGGGTCAGCCTCGAACTTGGCGGCAAATCGCCCAACATCATCCTTGCAGACGCGGATATCGACGCCGCCATCGCCGGTTCCACGGCGGCGATCTTCTTCAACCACGGGCAATGCTGCAACGCCGGCAGCCGGCTTTACGTGCAGGAGAAGGTGTTCGACCGTGTCGTCGATGGCATCGCGGCGGCAGCGGGCAAGATCAAGCTTGGCTGCGGCCTCGACGACGACACGGAGATGGGGCCGCTCGTTTCCGACGTGCAGTTCGATCGCGTCTCGGGGTTCCTGCGTTCCGGCAAGGAACAGGGCGCGAGGGCTCTGTGCGGCGGCGAGGCGCTCGAGGGTGCCGGCTATTATGTGAAACCCACGGTGCTCGTCGACACGCGGCCGGACATGAAGGTGGTGCAGGAGGAAATCTTCGGACCCGTCCTCGTCGCCATGCCCTTCAAGGAAGCCGACGACCGCTTGATCGCCGAAGCCAACAACAGCATCTACGGCCTCGCCGCCGGCGTGTGGACGCGCGACGTCGCGGCGGCGCACGGCATCGCCCACAAGCTTCGCGCGGGCTCCGTGTGGGTCAATTGCTATCACGTGTTCGACGCATCGCTGCCGTTCGGCGGCTACAAGCAATCCGGCTGGGGTCGCGAAATGGGGCAGGCGGTGCTGTCCAACTATCTCGAAACCAAGGCCGTCACCACGGCGATCGGATGAGCGCGGGAAGGGGCGGAATGAGGCTGACCATGAAGAGCACGGCGCTCGCCGGATTTCTGGGCGCGGCGATTGCCGCCCTAGGCGCCGTGCCAGCGGCCGCCGGAACCTGCGAAGACCCGGGCGCGAGCCTGACGCCGCAGGAAGTCCGCAATGTGAAGGCGGCGTGCGAGCAGATGGCCGCTGCGGTCGCCGGATGGGCGAATGCCGACGAGGGCCGCCGGCGCCTGGAGGCGATTCAGGCGGACGACTTCAAATGGTTCGTGCCCGTCGCCGACCCCTCCGCCCAGCAGTACGGAACGCGCGAGACCTACGTGCAGCTCGTGGTCGAGCGGCAGTTCGACATGTACAAGCCGGGCAGCAAGGTGGAGATCTTCGCGACGACGGCGCAGGGCAACCGCGTGGCGACTGAAATGATCGCCGACATCTACACCAAGGACGGCGAGCCCTACACCAACCGCTACCAGCAGCTTTTCTTCTTCAACGATGCCGGGAAGATTCAGGAGTATCGCCTGTTCCAGGACAGCGAGATCCATACCTGGGATTACGATCAGGCGATCAAGCGGGAAGTGCTCCGCTTCTTCGAGGCCATGTCGTCGAGCGGCACGGCGCTCGTGCGCGACATGCTTGCCGACAACGCGACGTGGGAAGTTCGCCGCGCGGGCAACGGCGTCGTGTCGATGAACAAGGGCGAAGCTGTCGCCGAACTCGACAAGCTGCAGAACGCGGTCGGCGGTCTTCATTTCACCGTGAAGCCCGAAAATATCGTCATCCAGGGCGAACGGGTGGCGGTGGAAGCGACGTCGGGCGGCACGACGAGCGCGCTCGCCCCCTACAGCAACGTCTACCACTTCATGCTGCTGATCAAGGACATGAAGATCGCGCGGATCAACCAGTACGGCGACACGCAGGCGGCTTTTGCGCAGACAAAAGACGCTGTCTCGAAGCTGTATTGATGGAGAGAGAACGGGAAATGACCAGGGGCTGGATCATCAGGGCCGCGCCACTCGCGTTGGCTGCCGCGCTTCTCTCGGTGCCAGCCCATGCGGCCTTTAAGCCGCAGACGCAGCCCTGCAAGCCATCGACGACGGAACTGACGCGCGCCGAGCAGCGCAACGTGAAGGCCGCGTGCGCTGAAATCGAAGCGCAGGTGCAGTCATGGAGCGACGCGGCAGGCGGAGCCCGAAAACTCGGTGGAATGCTTGCCGACAATTTCACGTGGGTAACGCCGACCACGCAGTGGGACCGCTTCCACCGCGGCGACAAAGCCGATTATATCCGGCGGATCACGGTGGATCAGGCGGATCGGTATGCGACAGGCAGCACCTACCGTATTCTGCATACGACCGCGCAGGACGACCGCGTCGCCATCGAGATGCTGTCGGCCATCAATCTCAAGGACGGCACCAAGACGCAGAACCGCTATCACCTGCTCTACCGCTTCGATGCCGACGGCAAGCTGCTGGAAGCGCGGCACTATCTCGATACCGCCGCCAAGGTGAACGACGACCGTGCCGCGAACACGCGGATCGCGCTCGCCTTCCTCGATGCGGTGGCGAAGGGGGCCGGCGATGCCGCGGGCAAGCTGCTCGCGGAGGATGTGCGTTGGATCGTGCCGACGAGCGACCCCAAGCCGGGCATGGACCGCGCCACTGCGATCCAGGTGATCAACGGCATCCCGGCCGGATTCCAGAATTTCTCGCTCACGGTCTTCGACGATGAACGGCTGAAGGGTGACGCGCTTGGCCCGCGTACGGCCTACAGCAACCATCAGCCGAGCCAGCCGAATGCCGTGCCGGGCGTTGCCGCCGAGCGGGACAAGGTGGCGATCGAGGCGCTCTCGCGCGGCACGCACAAGGGCAGGGCCTACGAGAACCGCTACCAGTTTCTCTTCACGGTCAGGGATGGCCTTATCCACGAGATCAAGGAATACAATGACACGCGGCATCTCGCCGAAGTGTTGAGCGGAGGCTGAGAACCACCGCCGACATAGTCGAACGAACAGCGCATCCGAGGGAGTGATCATGTCTGAGAGCAAGAGCCAACGTCCGCCATCCCGCGTGGATCGCCGCAGCTTCATCCGCGCCGCGGGCGGAACCACCATCGCCGCCGTCGGCGGCAGTTCGCTTGTCGTCGGCGCCGCGCAGGGCGCCACGCCGCGCAAGTGGGATCATGAAGTCGATGTCGTGGTCGTCGGCTCCGGCGGCGCCGCGCTCGCGGGCGCGGTGACGGCCGTGTCGCGCGGCCTGAAAGTCGCAGTGCTGGAAGCGGCACCCGTGGCCGGCGGCGCCACCGCGCGCTCGGGCGGCGGCTACTGGATTCCCAACAACCGCTTTATGCGCGCGAAGGGCATTCAGGACCCGCGCGAGGACTGCATCCGTTACATGGCGCGCTATTCGTTCACGCAGCTCTACGACGTGAACGCCGAGAACTACGGCATTCCGGCGCTGTCGGTGAAGCAGATGGCGGCAATGTACGATAATGCCGCGCCCGCCGTCGAACTTTTCGAAAAGCTCGGCGCGCTCCAGACCCGCGAAGACGATTCCTACGATTATTGGGAAGCCGCGCCCGAGAACAAGGCACCGCAGGGCCGCCTGATCTGGACCAAGGTGGATGTCGCGCCCGGCACCATCACGGGCGGCGGCGCTGACACGATCCGTCAGATGGGTGACTGGCTGGCGAAGAAGGGCTCGCCGATCCAGCTCGAGCACCGCGTCACCAAGCTCGTCACCAACAGCAAGGGCGCCGTCGTCGGTGTGATCGCCACGGATTCGGACGACAAGCAGATTTCGTTCCGCGCGCGACGGGGTGTCCATTTCGGATCGGGCGGCTTTACACTCAACGAGGAACTGCGCCTCAACTTCCAGCGCGGCCCCGTGTTCGGCAGCTGCGGCCCGATGACCAATCAGGGCGATCTCGTCTACATGGCTTCTGCCATCGGCGCGAAGCTCGGCAACATGCAGAACGGCTGGCGTTTCCAGCTCGTGCTCGATCAGGTGTTGCAGACCCCCGGCCTTGCAACCGACGTGTGGGGTGTCATCGGCGACAGCATGGTGATGGTCAACAAATACGGCCAGCGCGTCGTCAACGAGAAGCGCCCCTACAGCGACCGCGGCGAGGTGCATTTCAACTACGATCCGAACAAGAACGAGTGGACCAACCTCGTTTTGATGCAGATTCTCGACCAGCGGGCCTATGATCACGCGCAGGGCCATTATCCGCTGCCGCCGAAGGGTGCGACCGCACCCTATATCATCACGGCGCCCACGCTCGATGCGCTTGCCGACGCGATCCGCAAGCGCCTGACCGAGCATGGTCCGCGCATCGGCGGTTTCCAGCTCGACGAGAGCTTCCTGCCCAACCTGAAGGCGACCATCAAGCGCTTCAACGGCTTCGCGGAAACCGGCAATGACGAAGATTTCGCGCGCGGCTCGTTCGGCTATGATCGTCAATGGCATGAACGCTTCGGCGGGCCGGAATCGATCGCGGCGAACGACAAGCCGAACAAGACGATGTATCCGATCGCGGACAAGGGCCCCTATCACGCGATCCTGCTCGTCTCGGGCAGCGCGGACACCAATGGCGGCCCGATGATCAATGAGAACGCGCAGGTGCTGTCGATCGCCAACGAGCCCATTCCGGGTCTCTACGGCGCCGGCAATTGCATCGCCTCGCCTTCGGGACGCGCTTATTGGGGCGGCGGCGCCACCATCGGGCTCTCGCTGACGTTCGGTTACATTGCGGGCAATCATCTTGCGACCGCGCCGATCAACGACGACGCGTAAATTCCGGGTTCAGCCGGAATCCTGTCTAAGGATGATGTGGAAGGTACGGGTGTGACGGCAGCGGCGTTGGTTTATCGGGAAAGCAAACCGGAACGGGATGCACCGGAGGCCATCGTCATTGCATTCCATCCGGAAGGAGAGGACGGCCGCGATACGGATGCGCGGCTTTCAGGTTTGAAGGCGCATTGTCAGGTCGTCGTTCCCAAGGCCTGGCGCGCGCTCAATCCCCGAATGTACGGGCCGGACGAGAACCAGCATTTCGCATGGTTCTTCGTTTATGGGCCGGCGCAGCCCGAGCCCGCGACATTCGGGGATTCCCTCTTCCAGGTGGAGCAGTTCGTCCACGATGTGCGGGAACGTGTGCCCGCGGGCGTGCCGATCCTGCTGATCGGCTGGGATCAGGGCGCGGCGCTGGCGGTGACGCTCGCGGGCGTGATCCCGGAGTTCATCGACGGCGTGCTCGCTTTCGATGGCTATCTGCCGGAGATTTCGGGTTGGGTGCTGCCCAGCGACGATCTCGGCGGTCTGCCGGTCACGCTCGTGCACCGCAAGGACAGCATTGTGCCGCCGGCGTTGCGCGCCGCGACAGCCGAAGCGCTGCAAGCCCGCTGCGCATCAGTGACCGCTGGGAATGCGGACGACGGGATTACGATCGAGGATTGGGTTCGCGGTTGCGCCCGGCTCGGGAAAAGAACGTTTGCGGAGGTTTCATAGTATGAATGGTCTGCGTTCCTGTATTTTCGCCGCGACGATGACGGTCACGATGACCGGTGCCGCGCTCGCCAATTCGGAAGGGCCGATTCCCGGCTTCACGGGTGCGCCGGGCATGAAGGGCGCCGAGCCGGAAATGACCTGCCAGTCCTGTCACATCGACTATGCCTTGAATCCCGACAAGCTCGGCCGCGTGGAATTGCAGGGCGTGCCGCCGGTGTATCAGCCGGGGAAGAGCTATACGATCACGCTCCAGCTGAAGCATCCCACGGCGAAACGCTGGGGCTTCCAACTCACGGCGCTTTCGACGCCCAATTATGTGGCGGCTGGCGATTTCGCGGCGCTCGACAAGACTACGCAGAAGAAGACTGCGGCCGGGCGGCAGTACATCGAGCACGGCAGCATCGGCGGCAAGGCCACCGGCATGGGCAAGACCGGAAGCTATGCGTGGACCTTCACATGGACGGCGCCGAAAACCAATGTCGGCAATGTCGCCTTCTTCGCGGCGGCGAACATGGCCAACGGCAACGGCGATCTGACCGGCGACCGCGTCTACGCTTCGGCAAAGCCGCTGTTCACCAGCCGGGCCGGCGCGAAATAGGCGCTTTACGCATATAAATTCTGGGGAGGTGAGAAATGCTGAAAAGGATCACGCAGGTCGCGCTGATCGGCTTTGCGCTATGGGGAGACGCCGCGATGGCGCAGACACCGCCTGATGCCGCCGCGTGGCGGCAGAAAACGATCGAGATGTTCCGAGATGCCAAGCCGACGCCGGACCTCGCGAAGATGTCGCCGGTGGACAAGCTGCTCGCGCTTGAAGAAATCCGCCAGATCCCGCTGCGCTACACGCGCTGCATCAACCAGCGCGACTGGAAATGCTGGACATCGCTGTTCACCGAAGAGTCGGATTACTGGAACGGCACTTTGGGCAAGGTCGTGGCCGGAACGGAAGGATGGTACGACCATCTGAACGCGACAGGCATGACGTCCAGCCGCGTGCACAGCCTCTTTCACAGCTTCGGCGCGGAGATCGAAATCCTGTCGCCGACGACCGCGCGCGGAATCTGGCAGGCGTCGTACGTTTTCTATTCCGGCAAAGACGAGCCGGGCGACCCTAAGGGAACCGTCATCCAGCCCGGCCTGCAGCACAGGCAATGGGCCGTGTATTATCAGACGTACAAGAAGGTGGATGGTCTCTGGAAGATCAATTCCACCATCCATCTCGACCTCAGGAGCGAAGACGGGCCCCTGCCCGAGGGCGTCAAGGCGCTCCCGATAGGCGACGTTCCCAATCCCGAGGGACGTCTTTTCTCCGGGAACTAACGCGTGCTCATCAGCGATTGTGTTCGCCGACCCATCGGCGAACACAATCAAGGGAACGGCCCACGAAATCGGGGGTGATGCCCAGCCGCTCGGTCGCCGCGCCGGCGCGATTGATCCAGAACGTCGTGTAGCCGAACCAGCCCGCGCCGCCGATGTCCCAGCCGTTCGACGAAACGAACAGGATGGCGCTCGCCGGGAGGCCGAAGTGGTCGGTTCCCAGCCGATAGACATCCGGCGCGATCTTGTAGCGGCGCAGGGGATCGACGCTGAGGACCGCATCGAGGAGATCGCGCACGCCGGCGTTGCCGAGCGCGTCCTCCAGCATGTCTGGGGTTCCGTTCGACAGGACCGCCATGCCGAGGCCGGTCCCGCGCAGCGCGGTGAGCGCCGCGAGCGTTTCGGGATGCGGCCGCAGGTGACGGTAATCGGCAAGCAGCGCGGCCATCGTTCCTGAATCCCGCGGCAGGCCCAGCTGCTCGAGCGTGAAGCCGAGCGCGTCGTGCGTCACCTGCAGGAAATCGGCGTAGCGATCGCCGAGCGTGCGCAGCATCGTGTATTCGATCTGCTTCTGCCGCCACAACGCCGCGATGGCGGCGCCGTGACCGGGGAAAGCAGCATCCGCGTTCGCCCCGATGGCGGAGACATCGAGCAGCGTGCCGTAGACATCGAAAACGATCGCCTCGATGCGGCGGGCACTCATGCCGCCGCTGCCGTCTTCTCCGCGGCTGCGGATTTGATTCCCAGCCTGGCGAACAGCGCGGCGTCGCGGTCGGTGCCGGCGTTTCCGGTCGTCAGCAGCCGGTCGCCAGTGAAGATGGAGTTGGCGCCGGCGAGGAAACACAGCGCCTGCGCTGCGTCTGTCATGCTCTCACGGCCCGCGGAGAGCCGGATCACCGCAGCGGGCATGGCGATGCGTGCAACTGCTACCGTGCGCACGAATTCGATCTCGTCGATCTGCGCGAGCGGCGTGCCCATCAGCATGTCGCCGAGCGGTGTTCCCGCGATGGGCACGAGCTGGTTGATCGGCACGCTCGCGGGGTGTTCCGGCAATGTCGCGAGCGCATGGATGAAGCCCACGCGATCCGTACGGCTTTCGCCCATGCCCATGATGCCGCCGCAGCAGACGGCGATGCCGTTCTCGCGCACGCGCTCCAGCGTTTCCAGCCGGTCGTCATACGTGCGTGTCGTCACCACGTTTGCGTAATATTCGGGCGCGCTGTCGATGTTGTGATTGTAATAATCGAGGCCCGCTTCGGCGAGCCGGCGCGTCTGGTCGTCGCTCAGCATTCCGAGCGTCATGCAGGTTTCAAGGCCGAGCGCCTTCACGCGCCGGACCATGGCGACGACCGCGTCCATGTCGCGGTCTTTCGGGCTCCGCCATGCCGCGCCCATGCAGAAACGCTCGGATCCCGCCGCTTTCGCTTCGGCAGCCGCCGCGACCACCGCGTCGACATCCATCAGCTTCGAGGCCTTCAGCCCCGTGTCGTGGCTCGCCGACTGGCTGCAATAGCCGCAGTTCTCCGCGCAGCCGCCCGTTTTGATGGACAGCAGCGTGGAGCGCTGCACGGCGTTGCTGTCGTGATGGCGGCGATGCACCGTCTGCGCCTCCCACAGGAGGTCGCTGAACGGCATGTCGAACAGCGCGGCGATTTCCCGCCGGGTCCAGTCGTTGCGTGTGGTCATCTGTCCTGTCTCATTGCAGCCGTTCGATCAGCGTCGCGTTCGCCATGCCGCCGGATTCACACATGGTCTGAAGACCGTAGCGCCCGCCCGTCTCTTCAAGCGTGGTCAGCAGGTTGGCGAGAAGCCGCCCGCCCGATGCGCCGACGGGATGGCCGAGCGCGATGGCGCCGCCATAAGCGTTCACCCGTTCCGGATCGGCGCCGAGATCCTTCTGCCAGGCGAGCGGAACCGAGGCGAACGCCTCGTTCACTTCGAACGTCGAAATATCGTCCACGCCGAGGCCCGCGCGCGCCAGCAGCTTGCGGGTGGCGGGTATGATCGCGGTCAGCATCAGGATCGGGTCGTCGCCCGCGACCGCGAAGTGCGTGATCGCCGCGCGGGGTTTGAGGCCGAGCCGCCGGGCGAGCGCTTCCTCCATGATCAGCGTCGCGCTAGCGCCGTCCGTCACCTGGCTGGAATTGCCGGCGGTGACGCTCCAGCGGATCTGCGGATAGCGCCGCAGCATGGCTTCGTCCTCGAACGCGGGCCTCAGATTGGCGAGGCGTTCAAGCGTCGTGTCCCGGCGCAGACCCTCGTCGTGTGTCACACTCCGCACGCCGCCGTCCGCCGTGGGAACGTCGACCGGCACGACCGCGCGCGCCGTCAGCCCCGCGTCTTCGGCTGCTGCGGCGCGGGTGTGCGAACGCAGCGAGAAGGCGTCCATCTCGGCGCGCGAGATGCCCCAGCGCGCGGCGATCAGTTCGGCGGAGATGCCCTGCCGGACCAGCCCCTCCGGATAGCGCTGCTTCAACTGGACGCCGTCCGTATCCCTGCCAAGGCGGTTGGCGCGCATCGGCACGAGGCTCATCATCTCGACGCCGCCGGCAATGACGACGTCATAGGCTCCGGCGATCACGCCCTGCGCGGCGAAATCGCAGGCCTGCTGCGCCGAGCCGCACTTGCGGTCGAGCGTCACCGCCGGCACGCTTTCCGGAAGGCCCGCTGCGAGCACAGCATGGCGCCCGATGTTGCCCGATTGCTCGCCGACCTGGATCACGCAGCCGGTGATGACATCCTCCACCAGCGCCGGATCGATGCCGGTGCGCGCGACGAGGCCGCGCAGCACATTGGCATAGAGATCGACGGGATGGATTCCGTCGAGCACGCCGCCGGCGCGCCCGCGTCCGAACGGCGTCCGAACGGTATCGACGATGACGGCGCGGCGCATCCGTCAGCGCCTCAGCGTCAGGGCCATCTCGGCGTTCTTGAACTGCACAACGGGCAGGCTCGCGAGTTTCATCAGCCACCCCACTTCCTCAAGCTCGGGCGAAGAGAGCAGCGGATAGGTCCGCTTAAGCGGCCCTGCCTCGCGCATCTTCTGGAGATCGGATTCGGGCATCAGCGCGCGCAGGATCAGCTCATCGTCATTGTCGGTGCCGTAACGCTTTCGCAGCTCCTCGATCGTCGGCTGCTCGGGCGGATTGTCGAGCACCTCCTTCGCGCGCGGGCTCTGCATGATGCGGTCGAGCACGTTGGGGTCGATCGGCGCGACCGTCTCGCCGTAATAGCCGGCGGCGTACTCGACGATCTCGTCGGGGATGATAGCGTAGCGCTCGCCCTTCACGACGTTCAGCACCGCCTGGATGCCGACGAGCTGGCTGAACGGCGTCGCCATGCCCGGATAGCCGAGTTCACGGCGCACGACGGCGACTTCCTTCAGCACGTCCTCGAAACGGTCGGACATGTTGTGCTGCGCGAGCTGCGCCTTCAGCGTGCCGACCATGCCGCCCGGAATCTGGTGCAGCGTCGAAAGCACGTTGTATTCGTTGTGCTGGTTGACGAGGAAACCCGCCGCCTTGCCGACACGCTCGAAATGATCGGCGACGGGCGCGAACAGGTTCTTGTCGAGGCTGTGCGTGTGCCCCAGAAGTTCGATGTTCGCGACGACGCTTTCGGTGGAAGGCACCGACGGGCCGTTCGCCATCGGACGGCTGGCGGTGTGCAGGATGGTGGCGCCGAGCGGGATAGCGTCGAGGTAAGCCTTGCCGGATTGGCCGAGGATATTGTTGGCGTGGAATTCGATCGGCTTGCCGCGTGCCTTCGAGACGATCGCGGGAAGCAATGTCGAAAGCCGCTCTTTCTCCAGCACGCCCGCGGTGTCGTAGAGCAGGATCGTGTCGATATCATCGGATGCCGAAAGCTTGTCGACCTTGTCCGCGTAATAGGCGTCGCTGTGCACGGGCGAGAGCGTGAACATGATCGCGCCCGCGACCTCCGAACCGAACTCCTTCGCCACCTTCGCCAGCCGCAGCATCTTGTCGATGTTGAACAGCACGTCGTAGATCCAGAAGCTACGCGCGCCATGCACGTTGAGCTGGCGCATCCACGCATCCATCAGCGCGTCGGGCGTCGTGCGGAACGTCACAGAGGCGTTGGAGCGCATACCCGAGCGCAGCACCGTGCGCGGCATCGCTTCCACCAGCGCGTCCATCATATCCCACGGGTTCTCCCGGCAATGCCGGATCAGCACCTCGAAATGGTTGGAGCCGGTGAGATCGATGACGCGAAAGCCGGCCTTGTCGAGCCACGAGGCGGCGGGCAGCGCCATGCCGGCCTGAAGCCGCATGCCCCACAGGCTCTGCTGGCCGTCGCGGATGGTCTGGTCGAGGAATTCAACATGCGCCATTTTCAGCGTCCTTGCTCAGCGCGGAAGGCGGGAAGCAGCACCGTTTCCAGCCAGCGCGTATTGATGGTGTTCGAGCGGAAGTCCTCGTGCGCCACGATGACCTTCAGCAGCGGGATGTTGGTGGCGATGCCCTCGACCGTGAAATCGTCGAGCGCGGCGGCGAGGCGGTCTATGGCCTCCGCGCGCGTGTTGCCGTGCACGATCAGCTTGGCGATCATGCTGTCGTAATAAGGCGGGATCATCGTGCCGCTTTCGACCGCCGTATCGACGCGAATGCCTTCGCCCGAGGGCGGATCCCAGCGGGTGATGCGGCCGGGGCAGGGGATGAAGTCGCGGTCGGGGTCCTCCGCGATGATCCGCGCTTCGATGGCGTGCCCGGCTGTGTGCACATCCTTCTGGGCGAAGCCCTTCACGGCACCTGTCGCGAGCCTCAGCTGCGCCTGCACGAGATCGGCGCCGGTGATCGCCTCGGAAACGGGATGCTCCACCTGGATGCGGGCGTTCACCTCCATGAAGAAGAATTCCTCGGTGGTCGTATCGTAGAGGAATTCGACCGTGCCGGCGTTCCGGTAGTTGATCGAGGCGAGCAGGCGCACGGCGGCTTCGTGAAGGCGCGCGCGGACCGCCGGAGACAGGATCGCCGCCGGGGCTTCCTCGATCATCTTCTGGTAGCGCCGCTGGATCGAACAATCGCGTTCGCCGAAATGCACGACGCCGCCTCTGCCGTCGCCGATCACCTGCACCTCGATGTGCCGCGCCACCTCGACATAGCGTTCGATGAACAGCGTCCCGTCGCCGAAGGCTTCGCGCGCCGTCGTCACCGCCTGATCGAAGGCGCCGGCCAGCTCCTCGGCATTGCGCGCCACCACCATGCCGCGCCCGCCGCCACCGGCCGAAGCCTTGGTGATCACGGGATAGCCGATTTCCTCGGCAAGCTTCAGGGCGTGTGCCACGTCTTCCACGGCATCGGTGCCGCTCGTCATCGGAACGTTCGCGGCCCGCGCCATCGCCCGCGCCGAAATCTTGTCACCCACCTGCCGGATCGATTCCGGCGTAGGGCCCACGAAGGTGATGCCTTCCTGTGCGCAAAGTTCGGCGAGTTCGGCGCGTTCGGAGAGGAAGCCGTAACCGGGATGAAGCGCGGTGCACCCCGTGCTGACGGCGGCGTGCACGATCAGTCCGGCATTCAGATAGGAATCGCGCGCCTGCGCCGGGCCGAGCACGACGCAGCGGTTCGCGGTGCGCGCGCCGAGCCCGTCGCGGTCCGCCACCGAAACCCCGAGCACGGCCTCCATGCCGAGCGCCTGCGCGGCGCGAATGGCCCGAAGCGCGATCTCGCCCCGGTTCGCGACGAACAGCCGTCCATTCGGTGGCGCGGTATCAGGCATCGGGCTCGATCAGGAACAGCGGCTGATCGAATTCCACGAGTTCGCCGTCCTTCGCGTAAATCTCGCGGATGGTGCCGTGCGTTCCCGCCCTCAATGTCGTGAACAGCTTCATCACCTCGATGAGGCAAAGCTCCGAATCCGCGGCGACCTGCGCGCCGATTTCGGTGAACATCGGCGCTCCCGGTTTCGGCGCGCGATAAAACGTGCCGAGGCTCGGCGCCTTCACCAGCGTCCAGCCGGCCGGAATCTTGCTGCCGTGCGGCTTCGGATCGGGCGTCTCAACGGGCGTCGCCGGAACCGATGCGCGGTGGGAGGGCGCGGGCACCGAAGGGGACGCCGTCGTCAGCGAGATCTGGGTCTGGGCATTCCGATCCTTGCTGAGGAACAGGTCGGTCTCGCCGAGAATCAGATGCATTTCGCGCCAGTCGCTCTTCTCGAAGAGCTGGATCAGCGACTGGATATCGTTCGTGGAAATGTTTCCCACCCGTTGTTGTCCTTTCATTCGCGGCCAGCGGCCTGCGCCGCCGCCAGAAGGGCCGGAAGCGCGGGCGAGGTCACGATCGTCGCCGCGCCTGCCGCGATCACCGCCCGCACGGCCTTGTCGTCATTCGCGAACAGCGCGCCTTCCACGGTCGCGCCGGGTTCCAGCGCCGCGATCAGCGCTTCGGTCTGTTCGATGTTCTCGTCGAAACGGATGCTTGCGCCATTGCTCTGCGCGGTTGTCACCAGCACCGTGGACTGATGCGCGGCCCAGGCCGCGATCTGCCGCAGCGCCGCGTCGTCGTTTTCATGCGGCGTCACCACGTCCAGCGCGCCGCGATAGACGATGCCGTTCTGGCCATCGACGGTGACGGTTTCGCCGGCAAGCGCGCCGAGGCTGCCCGCGCCGCAGCCGACGACGCACGGCCGGCCGAGCGCGCGGCCGACGACGGCGGCGTGGCTCGTCGATCCGCCCTGTTCGGTCAGGATGGCGCGCGCGGCGATCATGCCGTGCAGGTCGTTGGGGCTGGTCGTGGCGCGTGCCAGCACGACAGCCTCGCCGTTCGCCGCGCGCCGTTCGACCTCGTCGGAATCGAGCACGACCACGCCGGTGCCAACGCCGGGCGAAGCGGCCTCTCCGCGTGCGACGATCTCGGCGCCCTGCGCGGCGCCGCTGGCGAGCTGCGGGCTCAGCAACGTGCGAATCTGTTCGCTGGAGACGCGCGCGAGCGCCTCGGACGGGTCGATCTTGCCCTCGGCCACCATGTCCACGGCGATCTTCACGGCCGCGCGCGGTGCGCGTTTCGCGGCGCGGGTCTGGAGCAGGTACAGGATGCCCTTTTCCAGCGTGAATTCGATATCCTGAACGTCGCCCCCTGCGTCCTCCAGCAGGCTTGCGGCGGTCAGCAGTTCCTGGTGGACGTCGGGCAGGTGCGTGCGCAGCGCTTCGAGCGGTTGCGGCGTGTGTTTGCCGGAAACGATGTCCTCGCCCTGCGCGCGTGGGAGATATTCGCCGTAGGGCGTGGGTTCACCCGACAACGGATTGCGGCTGAACAGAACGCCGGTGCCGGAGTTCTCGTCCATGTTGCCGAACACCATCGCCTGCACGGCCACGGCGGTGCCGAGATCGTGGGGAATATCGTGATGCTCGCGGTAGCGCCGCGCGCGCCGCGAATTCCAGGATTCGAAGACCGCGTGCACCGCGCGCGCAAGCTGCTCCTCGACCGCGTCCGGTACGGATTCCCCGGCACCGGCGGCGATGGCGTTCCGCCAGTCCGCAGGATGGCCGTCCACGGCCAGTGCCGCCTCCGATTTCAGCACGATGTGTGCATAAAGATCGAGGAACCGGCGGTGCGTGTCGCGGGCGAAGCCGGCGTCGCCGCATTCCGCCGCGAGCTGCGCTTCGGTTTCATCGGTGATACCGAGGTTGAGCACGGTGTCCATCATGCCCGGCATCGAAATGGGTGCACCCGAACGGACGGAGACGAGCAGCGGGCTGGGACCGGCGCCGAAGCGGCGACCCGTCTGTTGTTCGAGCCACGCGATCCCCGCAGCGATCTCGCGCGCCAGCGATGCGGGTTCCGACCCTTCGTGAAGATAGTGCGCACACGCCCGCGTCGTGATGACGAATGCCGGCGGCACGCGGAGGCCGAGCGCGCCCATGCGCGCGATCGACCACGCCTTGCCGCCGATCAGCGCCTTGTCCGGCAGCGTGCTGCCGTCGAGCGCGAGAACCCAGTCTCCGAGCGGGATCGCCATCGGCCTATTCCGCCCGCTCTCTGCCGACGATGCGCAGCAGGTCCTCGTGCAGTTCGAACCACAACGTGTGATAGCTCTCGATCTTGGCGTCGCTGACCCACTCGATGGCGCCGTCCTCGGCCTTCTCGAGCGCGACGAGCAGGTTGCGGCGGTAATAGTCGAGGCGAGGCAGGCCCGCCGCCAGCTTGCCGAGAATGGCATCCGCGCGTTCGTGAAGCTCGCCGAGCCGGTCGATCACTTTCGCATCGTGTGCGCTGTTGCTGTGATCGTTGGCGACACGCTGCCCACCCACGTCCATCGTCTGCCAGTCGGTGATCAGCGCCTTCAACTGCACGTTGATCCGCTCGAACGCCTCATAGGCCGCGAAGAAATCCGCATCCTCGCGAATGTCGGCATAGTGCCGCGAATAATCGCTTTCGAGCGCGATGCGCGCGAGCGGCGTCAGCAGGTACTTGCCGTTCACCTGCACGGCGCGGCCGCTCGCCACGGCGTCGTCGAGGCGCCGCGCCGTATCGTCGGCGGCAAGGCCGATCAGCCCGGCGATGTCGCCGGCATCGGCGTGCTTTTTGATGGCAAGGCCGTGGAGCACGAGATGGCTGGGGCTCATGACGGTTCCGATCATTGCGCCGCCGCCATCGGGCGGGCGGCTATGGTGTCGCGGATCTCGCGCCGCAGGATCTTGTTGGCGCCGCTTTTCGGCAGCTCCGTCCAGATCTCGATCGATTTCGGCTGCTTGTAGTTGGCGAGCTTCGTCTTCACGAACGCGAGCACCGCATCACCGTCGATCCCGTCGCGGCCGGAAATGACGGCGATCACGCGGTCGCCCCATTTCTCGTCGGGAAGGCCGACGACCGCTGCCTCGACGACGCCGTCATAGGCGAGCAGCACGTCCTCCACCTCGCGCGGATAGACATTGTATCCGCCGGAGATCAGCATGTCGTTCTTGCGGTCGAGGATGTAGAAGAAACCGTCCTCGTCCATGCGGCCGATGTCGCCGGTGTGCAGCCAGCCGCTGCGGAACGCCTCGGCCGTCGCTTCGGGCCGGTCCCAGTAATAGGCCATCAGCTGCGTGCCCCGGCAGACGATCTCGCCGATCTCGCCGGGCGCGAGGAAATTGTCGTCGTCGTCGACGATGCCGGCCTCCACCGTCGTGAACGGGCGCCCGCACGATCCGACGCGGTCGTGCTCGTCGGGTTTCAGGCAGGTGATCACCATCGGGCTTTCGGCCTGGCCATAGGTCTGCGCAAATACCTTGCCAAAGCGCGCCTCGCCCTTGCGCAGCAGCGTCTCGGCGATGGGGGAGGCGCCATAGGCGATGCGACGCAGGCTGAGATCGGCGCTTTCGCAGGCCGGCTGCTCCATGATCATCGCCAGCATGGTCGGCACCAGGAAGGTCATCGAAGCCTGTTCGGCCTCGGCGAGCGCGATGAACGAGGCCGGATCGAATTTCTTCATCACCAGCGACCGCACGCCGCGCACGAGCGCGGGCAGGAAGAACGCGCCCGAGGCGTGGGCGATGGGCGCTGCGTGCAGGAAAGTATCGCCCTGCCGCATGTCTGGCATCAGATCGGTGAGGAAGGCGGAAAGTTCGGCGGTCTCGCCGCGCATGGTCAGCGTCACACCCTTGGGCCGCCCTGTGGTGCCGCCCGTGTAGCCAAGGCGGTAGGGAGCCTCCAGATCGCGATCGACGGCGCAGGGTGTCTGCGCTCCGGTCGATGTCATCTCGGCGATCTCGTCGGGACGGAACACGAAGTCGAGTGTCTCGGGAACGATTTCCTCGTCGCCGCAGATCACGGCGTGGCTGCCGCTGTCGGCGAGCTTGTAGGCATGATTGTCGGGCGTCTCGCGCGTGTTCAGCGACACGCGCACCAGCCCCGATTTCGCCAGTGCATAATAAGCGACGAGGCAATCGATACCGTTCGGCAGCAGCACGCCGACGCGGTCGCCGGGCTTGAGACCGGTCGCGAGCAGTGCATTTCCGAGCTGATCGGTGAGCCTGTCGAAATCCCGGAAGGTGACGATGCGCGTGTCTTCGACGAGGCAGGGCGCATCCTTGTAATGCATCGCCGCGCGGCGGATGAGGGAGCCGACCTGCATCAGGCTTCGCCCTTCCGCACGCCGCGATCCTTCAGCGTCCGCGACTGGCGCTGTTCGACCTTGTAGAGTTCGTCGGCGAGCGGGGTGTGCGCATTGTATTTGAGCCAGGTCTCGCAGAGGTAGCGATACTTGTCGGAGCAGACCTCCGGCACGTGCTCCTGTGCCAGACGGTTGTATTCCTCGAGCGTCAGCCGTCCGCGCGAGGTGCAATAGCGATCGACCTTGGGATCGAGCGTCGTCGTGCCGCGCTGGATCGGGCCGGACGTCGGCACATAGTCCTCGCCCGAAAGCACCGAGTAGGGAATCGGGGTCAACATGCGCGTCGGCCTGTCCGAATGCTGCATCATCGTGAACGGCGAGGCCTGCTGGTTCGGGAAAGTGAGGCCGGCGACGAGTTCGCCGAGCGCTACATTGCCGTATTCGTCGTTGAACAGCGGCCGGAACCGTTCGGCACGCGGATCGATCTCCATCCAGTCCTCGACCTCGAACACGCCAGCGACGTGCGCGAGGTCCTTGACGACGGCGAAATAAATGAGCGCGCCGGCTTCCAGAAGCTGATCGCGCGTCCAGTCGGCCATGCGCATCCACAGCTTGTTGGTGGCATCCTTCAGGATGTCGTTCAGTTCGCGGAACGTTTCGGTCAATTCTTCGCGCGAGCCCATGCCGAGCGGGACGAAGCCCTCGGTGAGCGGATCGGAGGTGTAGAGGCCGACACCGGCGAGCTTGTCGGCGGTGAAGCCCGGTGTCGATTCAAAGCTGCCCCAGTCGTCGACGAGGTGGAAATGGCAATCGCGTACCGACATGGCGACGGTGAAATTATTGTACGGCACGTCCGCAGCGACACCGTCCAGCCATGGCAGCGAGCATTCAGCCATGTCCATGAAGTCGCGGACCAGCATTTCGTGGTGGTCGTCGATCCGGTAGGGGCCGGAGTTGGTGAGGCTGATCCGGCTCTCGCAGGAGACGAGGAAGCCGTATTGCGAGGCCGTCGCCATGAAGGCGTGCGCGGCGGCGTGCAGATCGTCGCCCGGTTCGCAGGCAAACATGTCGTCGCGGAAGATTTCCAGGCGGCGGTCAGGGAGAATCTGGGCGCGGTGGCCGTATTCGCGGTTGGTGCGATGGCCGCTGTTGCGGTGCCAGGAAAGCTGGAAGCGTTTCCAGAAATCGAGCACGTAGATCACGTCCTCCAGCGCGTCCTGCGGCCGCAGCAGGCCGAGCGAGATCAGCCATTCGCGCCCCAGCAGGTAGAATGCCGGCAGGCACCAGCCCATGTGGGAGTTCTGGATCTTGATGCCCATGTTGCGGCTGCGATCGGCGATCTCCTCGGCCGGCATCCGCGCCTCGATCTTCCGCAGCAGCGACGGGTAGCGGTAGAAGGCGTTCACGTAGGAGAACATGATGTAGGCCGAAACCGGGAACAGCTTCGATTCCTGCACCGTGCGCGTCAGGCACAGCCAGTAGGTCTCGTCCCCGATGGACTGCATCAGGTTGTTCGCCTCGAGGATATCGGCGTAGCTCGGGCGGTTCATGCGAGTTTCCAGACGCGGGCCGGCATCTCGACGCCGCTTTGATAGGATTCGGCGGTGCGTGCCGCGGCGCTCGTTTCGATCTCGACGCGGTCGCCGTTCCGGATGCCGCTGATCCGCGCGTTCATCAGGCAGGGGATACCGTATTCGCGCGTCAGGATGCCAAGGTGGGAGCGGACCGTGCCGCCGGCGCAGATTACGCCCTTGAATTTTTCCAGAATGGGCGCCGTCAGCGTGCCGCCGCTATCGTCGATGATGGCGATGCTGTCCTCGGGCACGCCGTTTTTCATCAGGTCGACGACCCGCTCGCTGGTGCGGACATAGAGCGCGACGCCCTGCGTGTTCTTCGCGCGCATCACCACGTTGTCGCCGGTACCGCGCTGCGCGCGGCCTTCGGCGTCCGGGGCTTCGGTGACGGCTTCGGGATGCTCGAAGCTGAAATCGGGATTGTCGCCGGCGTCCCCCGACGTATAGGCCTCGGGCCGGTCCCGCTGCGACAGGATCGAGGACCAGGCGAAGCGATAGCCGGTGGCGAGGATGCGCGTCTCGATGGCTTCGATATCGGCCTTGGTCACCAGCCGTTCGGAGGAGCCGAACACGAAGTCGGACCAGTCGTCGCCGCTTTCCGCCCAGCGTCGGCGCACGAGATCGCGCACGCTGTTCTGCACGGCCTCCACGAGCGGAGATGCTGGCGCGCGCCCATATCGATCCCGGTCCGTGTAAAGTACCGCCATGGTCCTCCCCATCGCCGCATGTCCAGCCGCGGCTTGATCTTTGTTGCGTCAAAATTTGAACACTGAACGGGTGCTCATGTCAACCCTTAGGGCTATTTCAAAAAACAAAATTGTAGCGCAATCTTGATGTCGAGTGATGCTGAGGGAAGGGTGCTGATGATGATCGAAGGGGCCTATAATCTGCGGGATTTGGGCGGAAAACCGGGGTTTGGCGGGCGCCGCGTGAAGGCCGGCCTTCTGTTTCGTTCCGGCAGTCTCTCGCGTTATTCGCCTGCCGCGGTGGAGGCGATTCTTGGGCTTGGCCTCTCGCTCGTCGTCGATCTGCGTTCGGACCCGGAACGTCTGCATGGACCGACGCCTGCGCTGCTTGAAGTGATTCCCCACTGGCGCATGGCGTCGGAGAGTCTGGGTGATCCCCGTCCGCTGCTCGATCTGTGCCTTGGCGGCGCTTCGGGCAGCGATGCCATGCGCGATATCTACCGCACGATGCCGATCGCGCAGGCGGAAGCCTACCGGGTGCTGTTCGGCCACATCGTGCGGGGCCGCACGCCGCTGCTGTTCCACTGCGCGGCGGGAAAGGACAGGACTGGTGTCGCATCGGCGTTGCTGCTGGCGCTGCTGGGGGTCGACCGCGACGCGATCATGGCCGATTTCGTACAGAGCAATGCCGCCCGGCCGCTGACGCGCGCGATGTTCCTCGCCTATGCGGGGCAGGAGCTGGCGTCATCGGAAGCGCTCTGGTCGCCGATTCTGGATGCCGATCCGGCCTATCTGGGCGCGATGTTCGATGAGCTGACACGGCAATACGGCGATATCACCGGCTATGCGGACGCCGTGTTGCGCCTGTCGCCGAAGGATATCGAAACCTTGCGCGAAACCCTGCTCGAATAGTCGGCGATTTCAGCCTCGGGCGAAGGCTTCGTCGGGAAGCTGCGCGATCCGCTGGCGCATATGCGTCATGTGATAACGCATGGCCTTCTGCGCGCCGGCCTTGTCGCCGCCGAGCACGGCGACGGTGATCGCGGCATATTCGTTCAGCCGGTCCTGCCGGTCCTCGGAGTTGAAGAACGGCTGCACCTGCAGGCGCAGCAGGTGGATGCGCATCATCGGCATTACCGACTGGATTTGGGAATTCTCGCCCACCGCGATCAGCGCGTCATAGAAATGGCTGCGCTGTTCCAGGAAGGCCGCGTTCTCCAGCGTCGGGTCCTTGAAGCGTTCCAGCAGATGGAAGGCTTCTTCCAGCTCGCGGGCGTTCTGCTCACCCATCGTGCGCTTGCGCGCCACGGCGGTGGCGGCGATGCGTGCGATGAAACTGGTCAGCAGCTCCAGGATTTCCAGCAGGTCCACCGCCTCGATGCGGGTCAGCGAGCGCACATATGCGCCGCGGTGGCGGGTCAGCTCGACGACACCTTCCGCGTCCAGCCGCTTCAGCGCCTCGCGCACCGGCCCCCGGCTGACGCCAAGGCTCTGTGTGAGATCGGCTTCGATCAGCTTCTGGCCGGGGACATAGCGACCGGCGAGGATGCCGCGGTGGATCGCATCCACCACCTTGTCGGGCGAGCTTGCGCTGTCGCTTGCGGCGGCCTTTTCGGGCTCGGCCGCGCTGCGCTTTGCTTTTTTCTGAGCGAGCAACCCCATCGCCTTGTCTTTCGCTTTCCGGCCTGGCTCAATTGTTCATCGGTTTGCTACGCTGCCAAGCTATTGGCGCGTCCTATTCTATTGCGTTTCTCTGGTAAATACATTGCAGATCAGCGTCCTGCCCAGCGCGGCGCGCGCTTCTCGATAAACGCGCGCGGTCCTTCCGCGAAGTCTTCCGTCTGCATGATCACGTCCTGCGCGGCGAGGCTGAGCGCACCCAGCCGTGGATCGGTTTCGTCGAAGGCCCGCCGCGCCACCTTCAGGCTTTCGCGAACCGCGACCGGCGCATTCGCACAGACCTGCTGTGCGAGATCAAGCGCCGTGCCCAAAACGTCCGCCTTCGGAACTACGCGGTTGACGAGGCCGAACGCCAGTGCGCGCTCGGCGTCGATGGGTTCGCCCGTCGCGATGAGTTCGAACGCGAGCGCGCGGGGCAGTGTGCGCGGCAGGCGATAGATGCCGCCCGCAGCCGCCACGAGGCCGCGCTTCACCTCGGGCAGCGCGAAGCGCGCGTCTTCCGAGGCGACGATCATGTCGCATGACAGTGCGATCTCAAAGCCGCCGGCCATGGCCGCGCCGTCCACCGCGGCGATCCAAACCTTGTCCCGCGGGGCGTGAACGAACGCCGCGAAGCCCCATTCCGGATCGACGAGCCCGCCCATACCGCCGTCCGAGACGGCCTTGAGGTCGGCGCCCGCCGAAAACGCCTTGCCGCCTTCGCCGGTCACGATGGCGGCCCAGATGTCGGGGTCGCTCTCGATGGTCCTCACCGCATCTCTCAGGCCCGCCGTCACCGCCGCGTTCACGGCATTGCGCGCCTCCGGCCTCCGCAGCGTCACCAGCGCGATATGGTCGGCGATGCGTTCCACGGTAACCGCCGCGGCGGTGGCTTCGGCCATGCTTCCTCCCACAAAGGTCGTGCCCGTCGCCGGGTCATATTTCGCTTGCATGATCGGTTTCAAGCGATCAAGAAAACGATATTGTCATACAACATTGGCTATTGGGGCGGATTGTGCAACAACATTCGACAGGCATCGTGGGGGCTGGGCTGATGGGCGCGGAAATCGCGCTCGTGCAGGCGCTTGCCGGCAAGTCCGTGTTGCTGCTCGACCGCGACGAGGCGGCACTCGCCCGTGCGGTGACCCGAATCGCGGGCATTCTGGAGAAGGGCGTCGCGCGCGGCTTCTACGATGCGGCGCTCGCGGAAAGCACGCCCGCTCGCATCCGCACCACGGTCGATATCGCGGACTTCAAGGCCTGCACGATCGCCACCGAAGCCGTGTTCGAAGACCTCGAGGTGAAGGCGGATATCCTGCAGCGTCTCGACGAGACGTTGCCGGCGGGCGCGATGATCGCCACCAACACCTCCACGATCCCGATCTCGGTTCTCGCCTCGCGCGTGTCGGAGGCGCGGCGTCCGCATGTCATCGGTATGCATTATTTCTCGCCGGTCAGCCGCATGAAGCTGGTCGAGGTGATCCCGGCTTTCGACACGGCCGAGGAGACGGTGAAGGCCGCGTATGCGCTCGCCGAAAGCACCGGCAAGGTGCCGATCCGCGTGAAGGATGTCGCCGGTTTCGCTGTCAACCGCGTGCTGCACGTCTTCCTCATAGAGGCGGTGCGCCTCGTCGAGGAGGAGGTGATCAGCGTCGAGGACCTCAACACCGCCTGCAAGCTCGGGCTTGGCCATCCGCTCGGGCCGTTCGAGCTGATGGATGCGACCACATCCAGCCTGTGCCTCACAGCGCAGGAGATCATGTTCGATGCCTATGGCGAGCGCTTTCGCCCCCGCCCACTGCTGAAAACGCGGGTTGCCGCAGGTCTTGTGGGCGGGAAGGGCCGAAAAGGCTGGTCCTGACCGGGATCGGCCGAAAGAATGCAAACCATGCCCAGCCGGGAAACGGCCGGGCGCCAGTATTGGGGAGTGGATCATGGCGGGAAGACTGGACGGCAAGGTCGCGATCATCACCGGCGCCGGAACCGGCGTCGGCCGCGCGTGCATGGAGCGCTTCGCCGAAGAGGGCGCGAAGGTGCTCGGCGCCGGCCGCACGCTGGCCACGCTGGAGGAGAGCCTTTCGCATGTGCCGGCGGGCATGGGCGCCATCCATGTCGCCGATCTCAGCAAGGATGAAAGCGCCGATGCCGTGGTCGCCGCCGCTATCGCGGCGTTCGGCAAGGTGGATATTCTCGTCCATGCCGCAGGCGTCGGCTACAGCTGGGCGGAAAAGAGCCCCGGCTCGATGAACGACACCGTCAACACCGCGCCCGACAAGTGGCGCGAGGTGATCGGCATCAATCTCGACGGTTATTATCTGATGGCCCGCGCCGTGCTGCCGAAGATGATCGCCGCGGGCGGCGGCGCCATCGTCGGCGTCACCAGCATCTCGGGCCTGCTCGGGCTGTCGGCGGCGCACGCATACACGGCGGCGAAGGCGGGCATGATCAATCTCACGCGCTCGCTCTGCGTCAGCTACGCGAAGGACAATATCCGCGCCAATTGCATCGCGCCGGGCTTCATCGATACGCCGATGGTGGCGTCGGTCGTCGGCATCTTCGACGATCCGGTGGTGGCCGATCAGCTCGCGCCGATGCGCCGCCCCGGCACGCCGGTGGAAATGGCGAACGGCTGCCTCTATCTCGCCTCCGACGAGGCGTCCTACTGCAACGGCAGCGTCCTCGTCATCGATGGCGGCACCTCCGCGCGCCAATAGCCGCAATCCGTTTCCCGCGCCCTGAAAGGCTCCTCCCGTTATGTTCGAAATGTCCCCGAAGGTTCTCGACTACAAGGCCCGCCTCGAGGACTTCATGGCGGAGCACATCTATCCGAACGAATGGACCTTCTATTCGGAAGCGGAACGGCTGGGGCCGTGGGCGGTGCTGCCGATCGTCGAAAAGCTGAAGCCGATCGCGCGCGAGGCCGGGCTCTGGAACCTGTTCCTGCCCGATGCGGAGCTTGGCGCGGGCCTGCATAATCTCGATTATGCGCCGCTCTGCGAGATCATGGGCCGCTCGCTGCTGGCGCCCGAGGTGTTCAACTGCTCGGCGCCCGACACCGGCAACATGGAAACCATCTGGCGCTACGGCACGCCGGAACAGCGCGAGGCGTGGCTCACGCCGCTCCTCGCCGGCGAGATCCGCTCCTCTTTCGCGATGACGGAGCCCGAGGTCGCCTCTTCGGACGCGACCAACATCGGCAGCTCGATCATCCGCGACGGCGACGACTACGTGATCAACGGCCGCAAGTGGTACACCACGGGCGCCACCGATCCGCGCTGCAAGATCATCATCTTCATGGGCAAGTCCGATCCGGACGGCGCGGACCGGCATCGCCAGCAGTCGATGATCCTCGTGCCGAAGGACACGCCCGGCGTCCGCGTGATCCGGCCGCTCCCGGTGTTCGGCTTCTACGGCGTGCCGGACCGGGCGGCGGAAGTGGTGTTCGAGAACGTGCGCGTTCCGGCCAGCAACATGCTGCTCGGCGAAGGGCGCGGCTTCGAGATTGCGCAGGGCCGCCTCGGGCCGGGCCGCATTCATCACTGTATGCGTCTCATCGGCCTCTGCGAGCGCATCCTCGAGCGCATGTGCCGCCGCGCCGACCGGCGCGTGGCGTTCGGCAGCGAGCTTTCCCGGCAGACCGTCACGCTCGAACGCATCGCAAGCGCGCGCATCATGATCGAGCAGGTACGCCTCCTGACGCTGAAGGCGGCGTGGATGATGGATACGGTCGGCAACAAGGTGGCGAAGTCCGAGATCGCGATGATCAAGGTCGCCGCACCCACTGCCGCCTGCCAGATCGTCGACTGGGCGATCCAGATGTTCGGCGGCGGCGGCACCAGCTCCGATCACCTGCTCACCGCCGCCTATGCGACCGCGCGCCTGCTGCGCCTCGCGGACGGGCCGGACGAGGTGCACCGCAACCAGATCGGCCGCCTCGAAATCCGCCGCCAGCTCCAGACCGATCCGTCGCGCACGGGCGGCACGGCGGACGTGCTCGGGCTTCCCGATGTTGAAGGCCGTTTCGGGCACCTGCAGCCTGGCAATGCCCATTACCTTTGGGCCGGACAGTGACGGACGCCGCCGAGGTCCTGTTCCGGCCGTTCCGGCACGGCACGCTCGATCTTTCCAGCCGCGTCGTGATGGCGCCGATGACGCGCTCGCTGTCGCCGGGCGGCGTCCCCGGCCCCGAGGTGGCGCGCTACTATCGCCGCCGCGCCGAGAACGGCGTCGGGCTCATCATCAGCGAAGGCACGTTCATCGATCATGCCGGCGCGTCCATCGACGACAACGTGCCGCGTTTCCACGGCGAGAAGGCTCTGGACGGCTGGGCGCGCGTCATTCGCGAAGTGCACGCGGCGGGCGGGCGCATGGTGCCGCAGCTCTGGCACGCGGGCCTCATCGCGCCGGCCCCTGTCGAAGGCGTCTTCGAAGGCGAGGGCGGTCTCCGGGGCGATCAGGTCGGCCCCTCGGGCATGGTCGGCGGGCCGGGCGTCATGCCGTGGAAGGGCGCCGAGCCGATGTCGCTCTCCGATATCGATGCCGTCGTCGAAGCGTTCGTTTCGGCGGCCACCTCCGCGTTCCGGCTCGGTTTCGACGGCGTCGAGCTGCACGCCGCGCACGGCTATCTCATCGATCAGTTCTTCTGGCAGGATACCAACCGCCGCACCGACAGCT
>JAEULI010000023.1 GCA_016793845.1 Sphingosinicella sp. | reverse complement strand
GCTCGAATGGGCAGGCGACCGCCGCGACTTCGAATTCCAGCGCCTGCACGGCATGGGCGAAGGCCTCCACGACCGGCTGGTGCGCGAGGGCGGCTACAACTGCCGCATCTATGCCCCCGTCGGCGGCCACCGCGACCTCCTCGCCTATCTCGTGCGGCGCCTCCTTGAAAACGGCGCCAACTCCAGCTTCGTGCATCAGCTCGCCGACCCGAACGTCACCGAGGAAGAACTGCTCGCGGACCCGGTCGAGAAGATCGTGTCGGTCAAGGGCACACGCCACCCCTCCATCCCCCTCCCCGCCGCGCTGTTCGGAGCCGTGCGCGGCAACAGCGAAGGCCTTGATCTGCAGGACGCCATGACCCTCGAAGATACCGCATCCGCCATCGCCGCCCGCGCCGACATCGGCCCGGCACCTGCCGATTCGACCGTGGCGGAGGTACAGGCCGCGATCGCCGCCGCCGACGCAGCCTTCGAAGGCTGGTCGCACGCGCCTGTGGAAACGCGCGCCGCCGCGCTCGACCGGCTTGCTGACCTCCTTGAAGAAAACCGCATCGACCTGATGGCGCTCGCCGTCCACGAGGCGGGCAAGACCCTCGGCGACGCGATCGGCGAAGTGCGCGAAGCAGCCGACTTCTGCCGCTACTACGCCAACCAGGCGCGCGCGGCGTTCGCGCCCATCGAACTGCCGGGGCCGACGGGCGAGAGCAACACGATGCGCCTTGAAGGCCGCGGCGTGTTCGCCTGCATCGCGCCGTGGAACTTCCCGCTCGCGATCTTCCTCGGGCAGGTGACGGCGGCACTCGTCGCCGGAAACAGCGTCGTCGCGAAGCCCGCGCCGCAGACGCCGCGCATTGCCCTGCGCGCCGTCGCGCTTGCCCATGAAGCGGGCATCCCGAAGGACGTGCTGAAGCTCGTTATCGGCGGAGCCGAGGCCGGGAACGCGCTCACCGGCGATCCGCGCGTGATGGGCGTCGCCTTCACCGGCTCGACCGGCACGGCCAAGGCCATCGCGCGCAGCCTCGTTGCCGACGATGCGCGGCCGATCGTGCCGCTGATCGCCGAAACCGGCGGGCTCAACGCGATGATCGTCGATTCGACCGCGCTTCCCGAGCAGGTGATCGCCGACGTCGTGACGTCAGCCTTCCGTTCCGCCGGTCAGCGCTGCTCGGCGCTCCGGCTGCTCGTCGTGCAGGAGGACGTACTCGATCGCACGCTCGAGATGCTGAAGGGCGCGATGGATACGCTGGTCGTCGGCGATCCCGCCGATCCGCGCACCGATGTCGGCCCGGTGATCGATGATGCCGCATACCGGAAGCTCGAAGACTATCGCCTGTCGGTAGCGGACCGCTGGCTGCACACGGTCGCGGTTCCCGAAGGCCGCTTCGTCGCGCCGACGGTGATCCGCCTCGACCGCATCGAGGATCTGACGAAGGAATGGTTCGGCCCGATCCTGCACGTCGCGACGTGGAAGACCGGCACGCTCGACGAGACGATCGCGCGCATCAACCGCAGCGGATACGGCCTCACGATGGGTCTGCACAGCCGCATCGCCGGCCGCTGCGAGCGCACCGTGGCGGCGGCGCGTGTCGGCAACCTCTACGTCAACCGCTCGATGATCGGCGCGATCGTCGGCTCTCAGCCGTTCGGCGGCGAAGGCCTTTCGGGCACCGGGCCGAAGGCGGGCGGGCCGCACTATCTGCCGCGCTTCGCTGTGGAGCGCACGGTGAGCATCGACACCACGTCGGCAGGCGGCAACGCCAGCCTGCTCTCGATCGAGGACGTGACGCTTTAGGGATGAAGGGGCGCGGCGAGCGGATCGACGGCTTTGCCGTCGAGACCGCCGACGAAGCCCATCTGCGTCGGATAGGCGAAATCCACGCCCAGTTCGGCAAAGCGCCGCACCAGGCGGAACATGAAGGCCTGCCGCGCGGCCATCATCTCCTTTGCGCCGGCAGTCTCGACGTGAAAAATGATCTCGATATCGATGGAACTCGCGGCAAAGTTCGTGAGGAACGCCTGACTGAAGGTCACGAGCGGAATTGGCTCCGCGAGCTTCTCGATCTCGGCGGGCAGGCTTTCGAGCACCTCCGGCGGCGTCTGGTAGATGACCCCGATCGTCATCACGACACGGCGGCGGCGAATGGCCGCCAGATTGTGGATGCGATTGTCGAGCAGTTTGGCGTTCGACACGGATACGAGCTCGCCGGAGAGCGAACGGATTCGCGTGGTCTTGAGACCGATCGCCTCCACCGTGCCGGTCAGCGTATCCACCGTGATGACGTCGCCGCGCACGAACGGCTTGTCGAACAGGATCGAAAGCGCCGCGAACAGGTCTGAAAAGATACCCTGCGCGGCAAGGCCGATGGCGATACCGCCGATGCCGAGGCCAGCAACGAGCGCGGTGACGTTGACGCCGAGGTTGTCGAGAATGACGATACCTGCGATCGCGAAGATCACCACGTTGATGATGATGCGGATAACGCCCATCGCCGAGACGAGCGTGGAATTGTGCGGGTCTTCGCCCGCCGCGCGGCGCGTGACGATGCCGAGCGCGAACTCGCGTATCCAGATCGCGCCCTGCACGACCGCCGCCACCGTGAAGAGGAAGTGCACCGCAGGCAGGGCACCGGCAAGGCCGGGGATGCTCGCGGCCACGAGCTGAACGGAGACGGCGACGAGAAAGAAGCTGCGCGTGCGCCGGAGCACCTGGCCCAGGATCGCCCGCCAGCTGTTCGGCTCCAGTGCGCCCGGCGCACCCACGAGGCGCCACGCAACAGCACGGATACCCACGAGCAGCAGATAGATGCCGACGGCCACGGCGCCGTAAATGAGCAGCGCGGAGCCGTTTGCGGCGATCCACGCCGAGGCGTCGTTCAGGTTCTGGATGTCGGACGCGGGGAGTATCTGATTGTTTGGCATCTGCTTTCCAACGCCGGAGGCCGATTGTGGTTCAACCGGCTTCTACAGGCAGGCGCGCGGCGTTGGAACCGCTGTTCCGGCCCGGATCAGGCTTTTGCGGGCGCAGCCGTCCCCATCCCGACCGGACGCCGCCGCGGGCCGACCTTCTCGTCGACGTTGTTGCCGAGCCGTTCGCGGCGGGCGATGTGCGTCGCCGCGATCGTGATCGCGAGGAGGTCGTAATAAGGCGGCTGGAACGCGATGCTGACGAACATCGAACCCACCGTGTAGACGATCAGCGAGATCGCCATCATCGTGCCGAGGTCGCGGAACCACACGTCCCGCTCCGGATCGCCGGTGCTGATGCGCCTCAGCGTCCATGTGGCATGAAGCGCCAGGACGACGATGGAGACATAAATCGCCGCGCCCAGATAGCCGAGCTCGCCCAGAACCTCGAAGAAGCTGTTGTGGAAGGCGCGCGCCTCTTTCTTCACCGTCACGGTGCGCGTGTCCATGTTGTCGGCCACGCCCTCGCGGCGCTGCATGTCCACATCGAACTGGTTGATGCGATAGACGCCGAAGCCGCCGCCGAAGGGGTGCTCCTTCACGAAATCGATGGTCCACAACCACACGGCGATACGCGTGGAGGCGGACATATCCTCGTCGTAGGTCTTGATCGTCGACATGCGCTCCGTGAAGGAGGCCGGCAGAAGCGGGATTGCGATCGCCGCCGCGGCCGCGATCGCCGCACCGAAAATCAGCTTCCTGCTGCTTGCCAGCCACAGCAACAGCACCAGCGCCGTACCCGCGATAAGGCCCGTGCGCGCCTCCGCGCCGACCGTGACGAGCGTCATCGAGAAGATGATCCCCGCAGTCGCAAGCAGCGTCAGCAGGTTGCGCTTGATGATCGTGTTGCGACGATAGAGCCAGAGCGTCAGCGGGATGAAACAAAGCGCAACCGTTGCCAGCGTGCTGCCTTCGTAGAGGCCCGTGTTGCTCTGCACGAGGAACGAAACGGTGCCATAGCCGCCACTGCCGAGAAGCGTTTTGATGCCGCCCGAAATCGTGATCGCGGCGGTGCTGAGAATCATGATGAATGCCGCCGCCTCCACGCGCCGCCGCGTCGTCAGCACCCAGGGCAGGAATACCGAGAACAGCAGGCCCTTCCAGACCCAATCCCATTTTTCGCGGGCATGATCCTGCACAATGGCCCAGCCGAATGTGTTCACTGTCGCCAAGAGAACAAGAAGAATGACAAGCCCCTGCACGAAGCTGAGACGAATGCGCTGTTTCTCGTCGAGGAATATGTAGAAAGCGACGGCCCCAATCGCCATGATGAGCGCAACCGGAGCGCCGCTGAGAAACCAGTAGGTGAGTTTCTGCGGCTGCAGGAAGTCGACCCAGATGTAGCCAAGCGCCATGAAATACGGGCGCCGGAACGAGGCGACGACGAAGCCGACGATGAAGCAGATGAGAACGAGGTCGCGCATCAGTCTACCGGCGTGGTCCCATTGCGCCCGCGGGCAGCACTGCGGTTACGTGCGCGGAAGCCCTGCTTCGGCGCGTCTTCCTTGCCGTCCTCGGCCGGGAGCGTGAAGCAGCGCCACAGCACGACGATCATCATCAGCTGCGACACCAGCAATGCGAAATTGTCTACCATCCGGGCCCTGTCCTGAGCGTGGTCCTGAGCACGCGCCCGCATCGCGGCACGCTGTCATCGCGCTGTTAACGGCTCCCGCTTAACATCTCGTGCATCGAAGGGCAAAGCCGTCACCTTCAGACGGTACCTGCCGAATGTTTGCACCCGGCCTTGCGAAAGCCGGGCGCATTGGCAATAGGACGCGGACGTGA
>JAEULI010000009.1 GCA_016793845.1 Sphingosinicella sp. | reverse complement strand
AAGCCGCCCGCAGCCTCGACCCGGCGGCGAAGCGCGCCGACCCATATGTCCGTCTTGATTCGCACCTGCGCCAATCAGGCGCTTGCGGCGGCGGCGTGTCCAGGCTGATCGGGCTTCGCATCGAGCAACCCGAGCATCCGCGCCTTATCACCCAGCCGCTGCAGCCCGCCCGAATCGCCATCGACGAAGACGAGACCCATCAGCCCCTGATCCGCCCACGCGACAAGGCACGGAAACGTGCCGTATTTGGGGAGGAACAGGTGAAGCGCGGTGCCCTTTGCCAGCATCTGCTTGCAGGCGATGCGCGCGCCGCTCGTGGAGATATCGCGCACGATGCATCCGTACTGCCGGTCGATCAGGCGAATTTCGCCCTTGAACACGACCTGACGGCGGCCCGCGAGACGCGCCGCTTTGCCTTCAGCCTGGGTGACTTCGATGCTCATGCTGCTTCGCTATGCCCGACTCCGCTTAAAAGCGCGTAAAGAGCATCACTATTGTTTGTGCCGCGCAGCTTGTCGACGAGGCGGCGATCCCGGAACATGCGGCTGATCTGCGCCAGCGCCTTCAGATGATCGGCGCCGGCATCCTCCGGCGCGAGCAGCATGAACACGAGATCGACAGGCTGCCGATCGATCGCATCGAAATCGATCGGCGGATCGAGCTTCGCGAACAGGCCCTGCACGTTCTTGAGTTCGGGAAGCCGCGCGTGCGGCACGGCAACGCCGCCGCCGAGCCCGGTGGAGCCGAGTCGTTCGCGTTCGAGCAGCACCTCCATGATCCGCGCCTCGGGCACGCTCACGACGGGCGCGGCAAGCGCGGCAAGCTGCTGGAGCAGGGCCTTCTTGCTGCCGGCACGGAGTCCTGTGTGGACCGTTCGCGGTGTGACGAGATCGAACATGGCTGAGCTTATACCCCAAACCGTCTGGAAGGGCCGTTAACGCGCCGCCGCTCAGGCGGCGGGCGGTTCGACCCAGCCGATGTGCCCATCCTCGCGGCGGTACACCATGTTGTAGGCGCCCGTCCGGCTGTTGCGGAACATCAGCGCGCCGGTGTGCCGAAGGTCGAGCATCATCACGGCGTCGGAGACGCTCGCATCGGGAATGTCGACGCGGGTCTCGGCGACGATGAGCGGGTTGTCGGCGCTCTCGCCGGCCTCTTCCACCTCTTCGTCGGCGGCGCGCAGCACGCGGTATTCGGCATCGAAGGCGATGTCCTTCACGCCGTTCAGCCGGTGGTGATCCTCAAGCCGGCGCTTGTAGCGGCGGATCTGCTTGTCGATCTTTTCGGCGGCGCCGTCGAAGCCGAGCTGCGCGGTGTGCGTCGAGCGATCCGACGCCTTCAGCACAAGGCCCTGCGTAAGCTGCATCAGGATATCGCAGACGAAGCCGGCGTCGTGCGGACCGGGCTTCAGCGTGACGTTCGCGCCGGTGGCGCGCACGCCATACTTCTGCACCATCGCGCCCAGCGCGGTTTCGATATGCGTCGTCAGCGAAGCACCGACGTCGATCTGCTGACCGGAAACGCGGATATCCATTTCGGCCCATCCTTTCTTCTTGGCCTCGCCCGCCGGTTTGCCGGGCGATGGCGGTAAACTCTTCTCAGATGCTCCTCTCGGCGCATCCAACCCCAACACGAAAACTCAACCCGTGCCCGACTGCTCCCACAGCGGATTTTTCAGCAGCTTGAGGAAGGCAGTGTGCCGCGCCAGCTCTTCAGGCGTCGCGGCGTGCGGGCGGGGCGCCACGTAGCTGCGTTCGACGCGGATCGCAACCGTTTCCTCGTGCGCGGCGGCCTGACCAAGCGACATGCCGATCTGCCGGCCGCCCATGAGCTCGACATAAACGCGCGAAAGCAGCTGCGCATCGAGCAGCGCGCCGTGCTTGTCGCGCGCGGTGAGATCGATGCTGAACCGCGTGCAGAGCGCATCGAGCGAATGCTTAGCGCCGGGAAACTTCTTGCGCGCCATGACGAGCGTATCGCCCACGCGCTCGATCGGGATCTGATCGTGGCCGCAGTTGCGCAGTTCCCAGTTGATGAAGCGACGGTCGAACTCGGCGTTATGCGCGATGAGCCGCGCATCGCCGATGAATGCCACGAATTCAGCGGCAATCGCCGCGAACGCCGGCTTGTCGGCGAGGAACCTGTCGGAAAGTCCGTGCACCGCCTCGGCCTCGGCGGGCATCGGGCGGCACGGGTTTATGTACGCGTGGAACGTGCGGCCCGTTTCGATGCGGCCGACGAGTTCGACGCAGCCGATCTCGCAGATGCGATGCCCGTCCGACGGGTCGAGACCCGTCGTCTCGGTGTCGAAGATGACCTCACGCATGACTTGCAATATCGGACTCCATGACGCCGGAGACAAGAGACGAGATGACGGATTTCGGCGCGCGTTTCGCGCAGGCTCTGCCCCGTGTCGATCACGAAATCGGCGCGGCGGCGCTTTTCCCGGTCGCGCATCTGGGTGGCAAGGATCGCCGCGAACTTTTCATGGCTCATCCCCGGCCGCGCGAGCACGCGGCGGCGCTGCACGTGCGCGGGCGCGGACACCACAATGGTCGCGTCGACATGCGCATGACCGCCGCCTTCGAAAAGGAGGGGAATATCGAGCGCGACGAGCGCCGCGCAGTTTTGCCGCGCCTCGGCCAGAAACGCCTGCTGCGCCTGACGCACTAGGGGATGCACGATTTTTTCGAGGTGCCGGCGGGCTTCGGTGTTGCCAAACACGGCGGCACCGAGTTTCGGGCGATCGACGCCCTTGGGGCCGGTCGTCCCCGGGAACGCCGCCTCGATCGGCGCGAGCGCCGCGCCGCCGGGGCCCTGCAGCCGGTGCACCTCGGCATCCGCATCGAACACGGGGACACCGGCGCGCCGCAGCATCGCCGCGACCGTCGACTTGCCCATGCCGATCGAACCGGTGAGACCGAGAATGATCATTGCGTGAGCAGGGCCTTCAGTTCGTCCTCGCAGCCTTCGGGCGGGGCAGCGCCAAAGAACAGCGAAAAGGCGATCGCGGCCTGGCCGATCAGCATTTCCAGTCCGTCCACGGTTTCGAGGCCCTGAGCCGCCGCTGCTTTCAGAAGCCCGGTTTCAAGCGGGGCGTAGACGATGTCGTAGACGACCGCGTCGTCGGGGAGCGGCGAGAGGTCGAGATCGAGCGGCGGCTGTCCGGCCATGCCGAGCGCGCTCGCGTTCACCAGCAGCGCGGCCTCTGGGAGCGGGGCATCAAGCGGCTTCGCCGACCCCTTGAGGCCGAACGCAGCGAGCAGGCCCATCGCCTTCAGCGGGCTGCGGTTCAGCACCGTCACCGGGCCGACATTCGCTTTCGACAAGGCGAACAACACAGCCCGCGCGGCGCCACCAGCGCCGACGACCGCGACCGGCCGGCTCTCGAGATCGAGCCCCGCGATCGGTGCGAAGAATCCGCCTGCATCGGTGTTCGTGCCGAACAATGTGCCGTCCTCGGCGCGCGCGATCGTGTTCATCGCGCCAATGCTCACACGGACACCGCCGGGGTCGGCGACGTGATCCATCACCGCGATCTTGTGGGGTATCGTGACATTGCAGCCACGCCAGTCCGGATCACCGCGGCGGCTTTCGATATAGGCCGCGAGGTCTTCGGGCTTCACATGCGCGCGGCGATAGTCGGCGGCGATGCCGAGCCGGTCCAGCCAGAATTTGTGAATGAGCGGCGATTTGGAATGGCTGATTGGATCGCCGATTACCTCGGCGTATGGCAGGGTCATATCGGCATCACATTGCGGGTTCTGAGATAATCGAGCACGGCAAGCAGTGGCAGGCCGCGAATGGTGAACTGGTCGCCGTCGACACGCGCGAAGAGCTGCGCGCCGCGTCCCTCTATATGATAGCCGCCTACCGAACCGAGCAGCACGTCGCCGCAGGCATCAAGATAGGCATGGAGGAACGCATCCGAGAAGTCGCGCATCGTAAGCTTCGCCACGCCGACGAAACGCCACACGGGCGTCCCGTTCTCTGCCATCACGGCTGCGGACACCAGCCGATGCGTGCGGCCTCGAAGCATCCGTAACTGACCCGTGAGGGTTTCCCTATCCGGCGCCTTGTCGATCATCGTATTGTCGTCGAGCGCGACGACCGAATCGCTGCCGAGAACGAGCGCACCCGGCAGTTTGCGCGAGATTTTCACCGCCTTCGCTTCGGCAAGCGCATCCGCCACGCCGCGCGCATCGGTGCCCTCGGCGGTAAGCGCGCGCTTGAGTTCAGCCTCGTCGACCATCGGCGCCAGCGCTTCGAACGGCACGCCCGCCGCCGTCAGCATCGTCTGCCGTGACGCGCTCGTCGACGCGAGAACGAGTGACGTCATGCCGCCGAGCCGTTGGCGCGCGCCTCGGCGCGTTCATTGTAGAGGTTGATGATTGCCGCCGCCGATTCCTCGATCGAACGACGCGACACGTCGATCACCGGCCAGCTGTTGTCGGCGCAAAGCCGCCGTGCCGCCGCGACCTCCTTAGTCACTTCGTCCATATCGACGTACGCCGTCTCGGGCGCCTGCGCGAGGCTGAGCAGCCGGTTGCGGCGCACCTGCACGAGCCGGTCGGGATTGGTGGTGAGCCCGACGACCATCGGCTTCGACAGGCGGAAAAGCTGCTCGGGCGGGCGGCTCGTCGGCACCAGCGGCAGGTTCGCGGTCTTGTAGCCGCGGTTCGCGAGATAGATCGAGGTCGGTGTCTTCGAGGTGCGCGAGACGCCGATCAGCAGGATGTCGGCCTCTTCCCAATTGTCCGCGCCCTGCCCGTCGTCGTGGTTCATCGTGTAGTCGATGGCGGCGACGCGGCGGAAATACGCCTCGTCCATCTGGTGCTGGCGGCCCGGCCGCGCAGCAGCGCGCTGGCCCAGCACCGCCTGCAGGCCTTCGATCACCGGATCGAGCACGCCGACGGCCGGCAGCCCCATCGCGCGGCACCGCGCCTCGAGGTGACTGCGCATATCGGCATTGACGAGCGTGAACAGCACGAGGCCGGGGCGGCTCGCGATATCCATCAGCACGCGGTCGAGGTGCCCCTTTGAGCGGACGAGCGGCCAGAAGTGCTTGATCGTCTCGACGTCCTCGAACTGCGCGAGACCGGCTTTTGCAACCGATTCAAGGGTTTCGCCGGTCGAATCGGAAACGAGATGCAAGTGCAGCCGCATGTGTCGCCTCCTGCCGCGCGGTTGTGGATAAGCCCCCGGACGACTCGATTAAGGACTCAGCGGATAACCGGCAAGCGCGTGGTCGTTCATCCTCCCACCGATCGGTAGCGGCAGATCATCCCCAGGTGGACAATCCAAAACGCTTCCTGTGAATCCGGTGGATAAGTCGTGTCCTGCGAAGCAAACCTGTGCGATCCGTCACCGGGCTGCGTCATGCTTGCCTGTGGACTTCACAGGAAACCCCGTTATCCCCAGCCCAACAATCATCCAAATCCATTTCTATATATTTATAAGAGAAGAGATATGGGGTTCCGGTCCTTGCTCGCAGTGCTGAACGGTGAACGGCAGGCTGTGCCGCCGGTGTGGTTCATGCGTCAGGCGGGGCGTTATCTGCCGGAGTATCGCGCGCTTCGTGCCGAGAAGGGCGGCTTCCTTGCATTGGTGTACGACAGCGACGCCGCAGCGGAGATCACCCTGCAGCCGATCCGGCGCTTCGGTTTCGACGGCGCGATCCTGTTTTCGGATATATTGATCGTACCGCACGCGATGGGTCAGATGCTGACGTTCACGGCAGGCGAAGGCCCACAGCTCGCCCCGCCGCTCGCGGGTGCGCAGCTGGAGGATCTGAGCGCCGCGCCGTATCACCTCGATGCGATTTACGAGACGGTTCGCAAGGTCGCCACTGCGCTTCCGGATGAAACCACCTTCCTGGGCTTCGCAGGCGCCCCGTGGACGGTCGCGACCTACATGGTGGTGGGCGAGGGTAGTCGGGATCAGGCGGCGGCGCGCCTGATGGCCTACAGGGAGCCTGAGCGTTTCTCCGCGCTGATCGATGCGATCGTTGACGTCACAGTGGACTATCTCGCCGGTCAGGTCGCTGCGGGCGTCCATGCGGTGCAGATCTTCGATAGCTGGTCGGGCAGTCTTGCGCCCGATGAATTCGATCGCTGGGTGATCGCGCCGACACGCGCGATCGTAGAGCGGCTGAAGGCGCGCACGGCGGTGCCGATCATCGGTTTCCCGAAGGGCGCGGGCGGTAATCTGCCGCGTTATGCGCGCGAAACCGGTGTCGATGCCGTCGGGCTCGACGAAACCGTCAACCCGGTGTGGGCGGATGAGGCGCTGCCAAAAGGCCTGCCGGTTCAGGGCAATCTCGATCCCTTGCTGCTGCTCGCGGGCGGGGATGCGCTGCCCACGGCCGTGTGGCGCATTCGTGAAGCGCTCGCCACGCGCCCGCATGTCTTCAATCTCGGCCACGGCATCGACAAGGAAACGCCGATCGCGCACGTCGAGGCCGCGCTCGCCGCGATCCGGAAGCCGCTCTAGATGGAAAGCTGGGTCGGCTGGCTCGGGGCCGCGCACCTCTGGGTGCGAGCCTTCCACATCATTTTCGTGATCTTCTGGATGGCGGGCATGTTCATGCTGCCGCGCTATCTCGTCTACCAGCACCCGGTTGCCCCCGGATCGCCAGAGGACGCGCTTTGGATCACGCGCATCGAGCGGCTCCGCAAGATCATCGTCGGCCCCGCCATGATCATGGTGTGGGTGCTCGGCCTCGCGCTCGCTTTCAACATCGGCTTCGCCGGCAACGGCTGGCTCCACGCGAAGCTCGCAATCGTGTTCCTGTTCTCGGGCTTCCACGGCTGGATCGTGGGCGTTTCGAAAAAGATGGCGCGCGGAGAACGCCCGGTGAGCGAACGCGGCCTCCGGATGCTGAACGAACTTCCGAGCCTCGTTACGATCGTCGTCGTGCTGCTCGCGGTGCTGCGGCCGTTCTGATCCGCTTGACTTCCACCGGGCGCGTTCCTAAGTCGGAAGCCAAGTCCTCGTTCTGAGGCGCCCGCGCAGGGCATTGTTTCGTTTTCTGACGTATCTCCCTGGCGCCAGCTTTTCACACGATTCACCGAAGGCCCACCGATGGTCATGCACCTTAAAGACCTCAAGAAGAAAACCCCCGCCGACCTCGTTGCCATGGCCGAAGAGCTTGGCGTCGAGGGCGCGTCCACGATGCGCAAGCAGGATCTACTGTTCTCGATCCTGAAAGCGCTTGCCGACAACGATGAACAGATCATGGGCGGCGGCACCATCGAGGTGCTGCCCGACGGCTTCGGCTTCCTGCGCTCGCCCGAAGCGAACTACCTCGCCGGGCCGGACGACATTTACGTATCGCCGAACCAGGTCCGCAAGTTCGGTCTCCGCACCGGCGACACGGTCGAAGGCGAGATTCGCGGCCCCAAGGACGGCGAGCGTTATTTCGCGCTGACCAAGCTCTCGCTGATCAACTTCGACGATCCCGAGCAGGTCCGCCACCGCGTCAATTTCGACAATCTGACGCCGCTCTATCCGGACGAGAAGCTGACGCTCGACACGCTCGATCCGACGCTGAAGGACAAGTCCGCGCGTGTCATCGATATCATCGCGCCGCAGGGCAAGGGCCAGCGTGCACTGATCGTCGCCCCGCCGCGCACAGGTAAGACCGTGCTCCTGCAGAACATCGCGAAGGCGATTACCGATAATCATCCCGAGGTGTTCCTGATCGTGCTGCTGATCGACGAGCGGCCCGAGGAAGTCACCGACATGCAGCGCAGCGTGAAGGGTGAGGTCGTCTCCTCCACCTTCGACGAGCCGGCGACGCGGCACGTGCAAGTCTCTGAAATGGTTATTGAAAAGGCAAAGCGCCTTGTCGAGCACAAGAAGGACGTCGTAATCCTGCTCGATTCGATCACGCGCCTTGGCCGCGCTTACAACACCGTCGTGCCGTCGTCTGGCAAGGTGCTGACGGGCGGTGTCGACGCGAACGCGCTGCAGCGTCCGAAGCGCTTCTTCGGCGCCGCGCGCAACATCGAAGAGGGCGGTTCGCTCTCGATCATCGCCACCGCGCTCATCGATACCGGCAGCCGCATGGACGAGGTGATCTTCGAAGAGTTCAAGGGTACCGGCAACTCCGAGATCGTGCTTGACCGCAAGGTCGCGGACAAGCGCATCTTCCCGGCGATCGATGTGGGCAAGTCCGGCACCCGCAAGGAAGAGCTGCTCGTCGAGAAGGACAAGCTTTCGAAGATGTGGGTGCTGCGCCGTATCCTCATGCAGATGGGCACGGTCGACGCGATGGAATTCCTGCTCGACAAGATGAAGGATTCCAAGACCAACGACGATTTCTTCGCGGCAATGAACCAGTAGCACGACGGAGCGTTAGCGAACGATGGATTTCAGCGTTCTTTTCGGCGTGGCGGGGGCCGCTGAGGCGGCCACAAGCCTCGGTGGGCCGGCCGACATCTGGGCTGCCATCGTTCACGACTTCTCGAATATCGGTTCACCGGCCGCGCTGGCCGCGTTCACGCAGGTTCTGCTGATCGATATCGTCCTTGCGGGCGACAACGCCATCGTCGTCGGTGCGCTTGCGGCGGGCTTGCCGCCCGATCAGCGACGCAAGGTGATCATGATCGGCGTGCTTGCCGCGCTCGTGCTGCGCATCGCGTTCGCACTTGTCGTCACGCAGCTCATGCAGATCGTCGGACTTATTCTTGCAGGCGGGCTCCTACTGCTGTGGGTCTCCTGGAAGATGTACCGCGAGCTTCATCCGGCACGCGCTGGCGCATCGCCCGGATCGCCGGAAATCGCAGGCGACGAAGATTCAGGCATTCGCCCGGCAAAAAGCTTCCTGGCTGCAGCCTGGGCGGTCGCCGTCGCCGACGTTTCGATGAGCCTCGACAACGTGCTTGCCGTCGCAGGTGCCGCGCGCGACCATCCGGGTATCCTGATCGTCGGGCTTGTGCTTTCCGTGGCGCTGATGGGCATCGCGGCGAACATCATTGCCAAGTATATCGAGCGCTATCGCTGGATCGCCTATTTCGGCCTCATCGTGATTATCTACGTTGCGTTCAAGATGATCTACGAGGGCATCGTCGATCCTTCGGTGGGCGTGATGACACTCGGCGTGTTCGGCGGTTGACACCGGCCGAGGGTCCGGACAGCATCCGCATCATGGATACGCGCAGTCTTTCACGCCGCCTCTGCAGCGGAGGCCAACTTCTGGCGGGCATTTAGCCCCGGACCCTGACGGCATGTCCCGACGGGTTCGGGGCAGTTCAGCCACGTCCCCCCCAATGCCGTCAGAAAGACCTGTTCCATGATCGACGCATCGCGTCCGCCGATTCACCTCATCGATTCCGAAGCCGAAAGGCTCGGAGATCTTGCCCTCGCCGCGGAGGCGCGCCTTCCCGAGGCCGCAGCGCTTCTCCTCCGCGAAATCGAACGCGCCGCCGTGCACGGCGTTGAAAGCTTCCCACAGGGCGTCGTGCGCATGGGCGCGCGCGTCGATTTCATCGACGAGGGCAGCGGCGCCCGCCGGACGGTCGAACTCGTCTACCCGCCGGAAGCGGATATTGCGGCCGGCAAGCTTTCGATCCTTTCGCTCGTCGGCGCCGGACTTATCGGTCTCGCTGAAGGTCAGACGATCCGCTGGCCGGACCGGAGCGGGGCGGAGCGCGTGCTCAGGATCGAGAAGGTCACGCCTCCGGCAGCATGATCGTCGCGCCCGTGGTCTTGCGCGCCTCGAGATCGCGGTGGACCTGCGCGGCGTCTGTAAGCGCGCGGCGCTGGTGGATATCGGCCTTCAGCTTGCCGGTGGCGAGCATTTCAAGGAAGCGGGCCGATCCGGTGCGGAAGTCCTCAGGCGTGGCGTAATAGTGCGCGACCGTCGGGCGTGTGACGAAGAGCGAGCCTTTGGCGGCGAGAACGCCGAGGTCGACGCCTGTCACGGGCCCCGAGGCATTGCCGAAGCTCACAAGGAGCCCGCGCGTGCGGAGCGCCGACAGCGATACGTCCCACGTTGCCTTGCCGACGCCGTCGAACACTGCGTCCACCCCGGTGCCGCCCGTCATCTCCCGTGCTGTGGTGGCGGCGTCAGCATAGTCGCAGACGACATCGGCACCCGCAGACCGCGCGAGCGCCTGCTTGTCAGCAGACCCGGCTGTGGCGACGACGCGGACGCCGATCGCCTTCAGCCACTGGACGAGGAGCAGCCCGACACCGCCCGCGGCTGCGTGAACGAGCGCTGCGTCTCCGGATTTCACGCGCGCGCAGCGTTCTACGAGATATTCGGTGGTTGCCGCCTTCAGCATCACGCCGGCCGCGTCTTCGTCGGACAGGCTATCCGGAAGCTTCAGCGCCTGTGTAGCTGGAATGTTGCGATGCGTGGCATAGGCGCCGGGTCTTCCCGTGAAGTAGCCGATGCGGTCTCCCGGCGCGAAGCCGCTCGCACCTTCGCCGATGGCTTCGACAACGCCGGCGGCTTCGATGCCGGGCGCGGCGGGAAGGCCCACCGGGTAGAGCCCGCTACGGTGGTAGGTATCGATGAAGTTGACCCCGATCGCTGTATGCCGGATCGCGAGTTCGCCGGGGCCGGGCGGGACGGGCGTGAAATCCTGCCGCTCGATCACCTCCGGCCCACCGGTTTTCTGGAACGCCATTCGATACGCCATCGGACTTTCCTTCACAGCA
>JAEULI010000165.1 GCA_016793845.1 Sphingosinicella sp. | reverse complement strand
AAGCGCGAGGCGCGGCTGATCAGAGCGGGTACGGCAGAACGGTGATGCTCGTCCGGCGCAATCGCGAAGCCGTTTGCGAAACCACGCACGGTGAGCGGCTGCAACACGTCGGAGACCAGGCGCGCATTGTCGACCATCCGTGTCTCTTCGGGTTCGCTGCTGTCCTGCTCGCGCTCCCCGACGCCGATGAACAGGCTTTCGGTCCACACCCGCGCCTGCTGACGCATCGTGAACTCTTTTGCGGCAGCAAGGATGTAGCGCCGCTTCCACCACACCGAAGGGCTGAGCGCGATATAGCCGCGAAAGTGCCCGAAATGGTGGAACATCGTGTTCAGGCAAAACAGCCCGCCGAGCGAATGGCCGGAGAGGATTTGCCGGTTGCGATCCACCTTCCAGCGCCGCGCGATTTCGGGCTGCACCGTTTCGATGATGAAACGCGCGAAGGCATCCGCACCGCCGGTTGCATTCTCGTCGCGGGGTTTGCCGTCCGGTCGGGGTGGGAATTCCGATGCCGCCGTCGGCACGGTGAGGTCGAACACACGCCGCTCGGAATCGAAAGGCCCATCGATCGGGTAACCGATGCCGACGACAATCGCGGGCGAGATACCCGTGTCTTTCGGAAAACGGCTCTGCCCCCGCACCATGTCCGTCACCGTGCCGAACACCGAGTTGCCGTCGAGCACATACAGCACCGGAAATCCTTCCGGCGGTGTCGGCTGGAGTGGCAACGAAACCAGAATTCGGTAGGTGTACCCTTCCGCGTTCTTCATCTCGAATTCGGCACTGTTGCGAACGGTTACAGCGCCGCTGGCTTCCGCGGCCATGACTGGCCGGGAGATCAACACCGCCCCGGCCGCGGCACCGAGCAACGCGCGACGATTGAGAACTCCCGCCATGTCAGTTCCCCCGGCTGTAGGCCCAGCGCACGTCGCGCATGTAGGCGGCACGACTGTCGGCGCGCGAATAGAACATGTGCCCGCCGGGATAGACCGTGAAGCGCGCACGGCCTGCGTCGCCCATCGGCGGAAGCTGCCCGAACACCAGCTTGCTGGCGAAATAAGGCGTGCGCAGATCGGTGTAGCCGTGGGAGATGAGCAGCTTCATGTTGCCGTCCATCGCCATCGCCTTGCGAAGGTCGCTCGCGGATTCAATGCCTTCCTTGCTTTCCCAGCTCCTGTTCAGCGGGATATTGAGCGTCATGTAGGTGTTTTCCGGCTTCCAGCCGATATCCTGCGTCACGTAATGAACAATGGAGGACGTCAGCGGAGCGATACTGCCCTGTAGGATCGCGTCGTCACCCTGCCGCTCAGCAGAAAACGGATAGGGATCGAAATTCGTCACCACCGGGTCGTAGGCGCTGACGAACACGCCTTTCGCCTTCTCAAGCTCCCGCGTGTAGACGAGGTTGCTGACGCGCCCACCGAGGCGGCGGACCATTTCCGTCGGCAGCCCGATCAAATCCGCAACCTTGTCCGCCGCGCGGATGGCAGCCGCCGGATCCTCGCGTCCGAGCATCAGGTCACGTATGTATTCGCCGCGCGCATAGTCTTCGACGTTTCGGATCGCGGCATCGGTGAGCTTGCCCTGCCGTTCGAGATGGGTCGCCGCCATCGACGGCAAACGCGATACCCACGGCAGTGGCGAAATATCGGGCTCTGCCGACATCACGGTATTGAGCATCGGCGACAGCAGGATGATCCCCGAAATCGCGACACCTTCCACTTTCACGAGACGGTACGCCATCTTGGGCACGCGAATGCCCGCATAGCTTTCACCGACCAAATATTTGGGCGACGCCATGCGACCGTTCTTCGCCAGCCAACGTGCCACGAAGCCGGAAAGGTAGTCGGCGTCCTGGTCCGTACCGAAAAAATGTTTGCGCGCCGCATCCGGCGCGACGTGCGCCTTGCTGAAGCCCGTGCCCACCGGATCGACGAACACGAGATCGGTGAAGGCGAGCCACGTGTCGGGATTGTCCAGAAGCGGCGTCGCATCGGAGGGTGTCGATCCCGCGATGGCGAAATCGACGCGCTTCGGCCCAAGGAGGCCGATGTGGAGAAACACCGAAGACGCGCCGGGGCCACCGTTGAACGCGAACGTCACAGGGCGGCGTCCCCTGTCCTGCCCCGCGGCCACATAGGCCGTGTAGCTCACCTCACCGAGAAGCTCTCCGCCCGGCCCTTCAACCGGAAGCGCCCCCGCCGTGACCTGATAGGCGAGCGCCTTGCCATCGCTGAGGCGGACCGATGCCTGACGCGTCACGGCGTCCGGAAGCTTCGCGGGCTCCGCCTCAGCCGCCGCGACCGGCACCAGCAGTGTGAGGAATGCAGCGGCCAGGCAGGCAACCGAACGACCGATTCGCGGCGCTCCCGCAATCGCACCTGCTCCACCCCTCAATCTGGCATTACCCCGTTTCCACAACCAAATCATGAGCTTGTGCAACGCCCCCTCCTGCTTATAAAATATCGATAAAAACACACGATGAAGACAGTCGAATAACAATAATCCGTAACATGCGCCATTTTTTTCGAAATTTATTGACGATCACGTCTCAAGCGCGCGAAAAGGTTCTGAACGAACAGGGAGAGACGTTCGATGAAGATATCCGGCCTGCTTATCCCCGTCGCAAGCACACTCCTTACCGTAGCGGCGACGCAGGCCGCGTCCGCTGCGGTGGCGGGAGGCGTTGACGTTTCGTCGCCTCCCATCGAGGCGCCTGCCACGATCAGCGGCGCGCGGCAGTTCGATATCACCTCCGAAAACGGCACCTATCGCATCTTCGTCTCCGCACCGACCGGACCGGAGCCCGCAGGCGGCTATCCGGTGATCTACCTGCTCGATGGCAATTCGGTGTTCGGATCGATGGTGGATGCGGCGCGGCTGCAGGCAGGCCGCATCGGTCCCGCGATCATCGTCGCGGTCGGCTATCCGATCGACACGGCGTTCGACGGCCCCCGCCGCTTCTTCGACATGACACCGAAGACCGATCCCAAATACGTGCCCGGCAAGATGAAGAACGTGCAGCGCACCGGTGGGCGCGAGGCGTTCCTCTCCCTGCTTCTCGATCGCGTGAAGCCGCTCGTTGAAAGCCGCTACCGGATCGATCCCAGGCGGCAGACGCTGTTCGGCCATTCGCTCGGCGGGCAGTTCGTGCTCCACGTGCTGTTCAACCGCCCGGATGCGTTCCAGAAATACGTGTCCGGCAGTCCCTCGATCTGGTGGAACAACCGCTCGCTCCTCACCGAGCGTGACCGCTATCTCGCGGAAAGGGAGAAGCAGGATCGCAACAACGAACTCATGCTGATCGTCGGTGCCGAGGAACTCGGATACATCGTTCAGGATGCCCGCGAGATGGTGAAATCGGTGGCGCCGATGCGCGTCTACTACAAGGAAATCGAGGGGCAGGAGCACGTATCGATGCTGCCCGCCGCACTCAATGCCGCGCTCCGGTTCGCGCTCGATCCGCGCTGATACGCACCCGATCGTTTGCAAAAAGGATCATGACCAGCATGTACCGCACGCTTTGTCTCGTTGCCGCCACGATCGTCACCATATCGCCCGCGCACGCCGAAACCCCGGCACGCATGGCGCACGAAGCGATCGAGACCTTCTCGCTCAGCGCCGCGAACGGCCGCCCCTACGAGATCGTCGTCGCAACGCCGACAGGCCCTGCGCCCGCCACGGGCTATCCCATCGTCTATGTTCTCGATCCGCACATCATGTTCGGCGCGATGACCGAATCGGTGCGGCTGATGGCACGGCGGCAGGATGTGGGCGAGCAAAGCGTCGTCGTCGGCATCGGCTACCCAGCAGGTGCCGATCCGCGCAAGGAACGCGCCATCGATTACACGCCCGCGTTCGGCTCCGAGCCCAACAAGACCCCCGGCACGGGCGGCGCGGAGGGCTTCCTCACATTCGTCCACGACACACTGAAGCCCGCGATCGGCAAGCGCTGGAAGATCGACAGCAAGCGCGAAATGCTGTTCGGCCATTCGCTAGGCGGCCTGTTCACGCTCTACACGCTCATCAACCGCCCCGACACGTTCGACACCTATGTCGCGGCGAGCCCGTCGATCTGGTTCGAAGACGGCATGGTGAAGCGCGGCAACTTCCGTGGAAGGCTCGGCCCCAAGATGGAAACGCAGGGTCTTTCGGCGCGCGTGCTCATCACCGTTGGCGAGTACGAGCAGGATCCTGACCCCGATTTCCCGCCCGAATCCCCACGCGATCTCCAGCAGCGCACGCAGGTGGACAACGCTCACGAATTTGCAGGCTGGCTCGCGGGCCTGCCCGGCATCGAAGCGAAGTTCATCGAAGTGGAGGGTCTCGATCACGGCAGCGTGATCCCGGCCGCCATCGGCCACGGCGTCCACTTCGCCTACTCACGCACCGCGAAGATGCCTGCTCCTGCGCCGAAGCCCGCGGCGTTCAACAACCCGACCGGAATTCCCGTGCCTGACGCCCCGACCTACATGCGCATGACGGACGAAGGGCGCTACCAGCTCCGCCTGCGCATCCGCGCCCTGCCCGAAGCCCAGCACAAAGCCTGGAACGATCGCTTCCAGTATCAGCTCGGCGCGGGCCTCACCTACGATCAGCACCGGCGCCTGCACGAAGAGCGCGTGCGCATGGATGAGAAATACGGCACTGCACCAGTCGACGAATAGACGGGTGGGCATCTCCGTCCTCGGGGTCGAGAGCCTCGGCGCGGAAGGATACCGGACGGGGACTGGATATAAATATCGAAATAAATCGATATTTTCGGGTTAGAATCTATCTGGACGAATTTATTTTCGAAATTATCCTATTGCACAAGAGAGCAACAGGAGGGGTTTCGAGTCCAATGATCCGCACAGTCCGTCATGCACTTCTGCCGCTCGTCGGCAGCCTCGTCTCGGCGTCCGCCAACGCCGCCACGCCGCCCGCGACAACTCAGGCCGCTATCGACGATTTCGCTGCGCGCTGCGAAGCGCTGAACGGCCTCAGCATTGAAAATGCCGCCGATACGCCCGGCAATATCGTCGCCGCGACCTTGGTGAAGGATCGCAAGGCGACGCCGCCTGAAAAGATCATGTTCATGAAGCGCGGCCATTCGCAGGGCAACGTCACGCCGCAGCTCGACACCTTCCCGGTGCACTGCCGCGTCGAGGGCTACGTGACCCCGGCCGTGAAGTTCAACCTGCTGCTGCCGCTCACGGACACGTGGAACGGCCGCTTCCTGCTCGCCGCCTGCGACGCATGGTGCGGCAAGGTCGGCGAGGATATCGTCATGCCCGGCCTCTACGATGGCTACGCGACGATCACCAACGACGGCGGTCACTATGGCCGCGCGCCGTTCGACGGAATCTGGGCGTACAAGAACGATCAGGGCCGCATCGATTTCGCATACCGCGCCAACCATGTCTCGGCGCAGGTCGGCAAGTTCATCACAAAGGCTTTCTACGGCAGCGCTCCGAAATACTCGTACATCACGGGCTTCTCGAAGGGCGGCAATGCGGGTCTGTTCGCGGTGCAAAAATATCCCGAGGATTTCGACGGTGTGTTCGTGAAGGCGCCAGTCGTGAACTACAATCCGAAGAACGCCGCGCACTTCCCGTGGATCGCGCTCGCCGTCCATCCGGACGGCAAGACGCCGCTGCTCAAGGCAGACAAGATCCCACTGCTCATGAAGGGTGCCAACGACGCCTGCGATGCGATCGACGGTCTCAAGGACGGTGTCATCGATGATCCTCGCAAGTGCAAGTACGATCCCGTCGCACTGCTTTGCAAACCGGGCCAGTCCGAAGCGAAAAACGAGTGCCTCAATCAGGCACAGGTCGATGCCGTCCGCAAGCTCTACGCAAAGCCAGTGAACGCGAGCGGAGAGATCTATTTCGACTATCCGACAGACATCGGCTCGGAGCATGACTGGGCCCGCTCGATCCTGCCGATCCCCGGCAGCAACGAGGTGGGCGTGCCCTTCGCGCTCAACGGCGCGGCGACTGGCATCCGTTACTTCGTGACGCGCGACACGCCGGGTCCGAACTACGACTGGACGCAGTTCGATTACTTGGCAGAGAAGGCGAAGATCGACGACATGTCCACGATCTTCGATCCCGATAAGGTCGATCTCAGCGCCTTCTACAAGCGCGGCGGCAAGCTCCTCATCGTGCACGGCTGGGGCGACGCCATGATCACCGCGAACATGACGATCGACTGGTTCGAGAAGGTCCGCAAGCAGATGGGCAAGGACACCGTCTCGAAGTTCGCGCAGCTTTATCTCGTGCCGGGCGCGAACCACGGCAGCGGCGGCTCCGGCCCCTATGTCTTCGATACGCAGGACGCGCTTGTGAAGTGGGTGGAAGAAGGCGTCGTGCCGACGGAGTTCATCCTGACGGACGGCCCCACCGACCCGACGCAGCGCACGCGCCCGATGTACCCCTACCCCGCCTACGCGAAATACAAGGGCAAGGGTGACCCGAACGTGGCGAGCAGCTTCAAGCGTATGGAAAAGTAAAAACCATGTCGCAGCAGGACGGTTTCACCAGACGTAGCTTCGTGGGTGGAACCGGCCTGCTGCTTGGCGCGTGCACGGCACCGGGCGCGCTTGGCGGTGCGGGCGAACGCAAACCGGATGTTCGCCTGACGATTGCGCCGCAAAAGATCGAACTCGCACCCGGTATTTCTTACGAGACCTTCACCTACAACGATCAGGTTCCAGGCCCGATCCTCCGCCTGCCCAAGGGTCGCAATGCAATCGTCGAAGTGACGAACCTGCTGCAAACGCCCGAACTCGTGCATTGGCACGGTCTCGAAATCCCTTCGAACGTCGACGGTGCGGAAGAGGAAGGCACACCGCCCGTGCCGCCGCTCCAGACGCGGCGCTATGAATTCGCGCCGACACCCGGCGGCGCGCACTGGTATCACACGCACATGATCGCGGATAAAGCGCTGATGTTCGGCGCCTACAGCGGGCTGTTCGGTTTCATCATCGTCGAGGGCGACGATCCCGGCGCCTACGATCAGGAAGTCTGCGTCGCGATACATCACTGGGGTTCGCGTTGGGTGCCGGGACAAACACTGCGCCCAAACGATCCCAAGCATGGGTTCGAGGTTGGCTTCGACTACGGCACGATGAACGGCCGTCTGATGGGGCACGATGCGCCGGTGCACGTGCGGCAGGGTCAGCGCGTTCTGTTCCGTATGCTGAATGCAAGCGCCACCGAAATTAGCTGGATCAGCCTTGCGGACCACACGCTGCGCGTCGTCGCGATGGACGGCTATCCCGTGCCGACGCCCTGCGACATAAACGTGCTGATGATGGGCCCGGGCGAACGCGCGGACGTGATCGTCGAGATGAACAATCCGGGCAAATGGATTTTCGGTTCCACCGACGACAAGGAACGCGAGCGCGGCATGGGCATGATCATCGAGTATGCGGGCGCGACGGGCGCGCCGCAATGGACGCCAGTGAAACGCACATGGAGCTTCCAGCGGTTTGCGGGCGCGCGCGACGTACCCGAACCCGACGAGCGGATCGAACTTACGATCGGACGAATTCCGGGCGGACCCGGCGGATACAATACGTGGACGATCAACGGAAAATCGTGGCCGGAAACCGACCGCATCCATGTCGAAAAGGGCAAGCGCTACCGTATCGTCTACAACAACCAGACTGATCTCGGCCATCCGATGCACCTGCACCGGCATCATTTCGAGGTCGTGCGCTGGGATAAGGAGCATTGCCCGGGTCTGATGAAGGACACGATCAACGTGAAACCTTTCACCACCGCCGAACTCGATTTCGTCGCGCACAATCCGGGCCCGACGCTCATCCACTGCCATCAGGCCAAGCATCAGGATTACGGCATGATGGCGCTGATGCTTTACGAAGGCGATGTCGAACCGAAGGTCGACCACACCGCCATGCATCGTGCCATCACCGAGGCCTACTGCCGCGAGGGCTGAACGCCCCCGCTCAATTCGCGCCTATTTCGCGCGGGAATCGAGGAACGTCAGCGCGGTCAGCACATGCGCCTTCACGCCGATCGGCAGCACTGCCTCATCGATATCGAAGCTGTCGCTGTGGTTCGTCGGCGCCTTCTCAATCGGAATACCCGGCGGGGTTGAACCGAGGATGTAATAGAGCCCCGGCACCTCGGCCTGGTAGAACGAGAAATCCTCCGCCGCGCCGCGCATCAGCGCGTCGGTGTTCACACCCTTCGGCGCAGCGGCCTTGAGAGCGGGCATCGCGAGATCGAGCAGCGCCGGATCGTTGCCGGTGACGAGCGCGACATCTTCGAAATTCACGTCTGCCTGCGCTTCGTATCCCGCCGCAAGGCCGGCGACCGTCGTACGAATCCGCGTCTTCAGGTCGTCGCGGCGCGCAAGATCGAAGGTGCGGATCGTGCCGTCGAGCGTTGCTTCGCCGGAAAGGATGTTGCTGCGGTTCCCGGCGCGGAGCGCGCCGATGGAAACCACGTTCGGGTATTCGAAAACGTTCACCTGCCGCGCCGCGATCGTGTTCAGCGATTTCACGATATCCGCGGAGAGATTAACGAGATCGGTTCCTTCCCACGGACGCCCCGCGTGCGTCTGGCGGCCCTTGAGCTTGATCGAGATTCCGGTCGCGCTCGAGAGCATGGGTCCCGGCCGCGCATCGATCTCGCCTACCCGGCCCGGCTCGACATGGAGCCCGAAGATCGCATCCGGCTTGATCGGCGAGAATGCGCCTTCCTTCAGCATCAGCTGTGCGCCGGCTTCCTGCCCAGAAACGCCTTCCTCGGCGGGCTGGAACACGAACAGGATCGTACCCGCAATGCGATCGCGCATTTCGGCTAGCACTTCCGCCGCGCCCATCAGGATGGCCGTATGCGCATCATGCCCGCAGGCGTGCATCACCGGCGTCGGCGCTCCATTCACGTCGACGACAACCTTCGAGGCGAACGGCAGACCAGTCACCTCACGGATCGGCAACGCGTCCATGTCCGCGCGCAGCGCCAGCACGCCGCCGGGACGCTTGCCCTTCAGCACACCGACGACGCCGGTATGCGCGATACCCGTGCGCACCTCGTCAAAACCGAGCTTTTTGAGATGCGCCGCGACCAGCTTCGCGGTGCGGACCTCCTGGTTGCCGAGTTCGGGATGCTGGTGGATATCCCGCCGCCACGCGACGACACGCGGCGTGACGCTTTCGATCCGGCTGTCGACATCTGGCAGCACCTCGGCCCGCGCGGGAAGCGCAGCCGCAGCGAGCAGAACCGGAGTCAACGCGCAGCACCACTTCATCGCAAACCCTCTCTCGTCCAATTTTCCATATTATGCTGCATCATTATGCATTTTAGCGCAATAATCTGTTTGATTTTCGAAAATTTTAATTGGCGGATCGAATAGGACGCTCAGGCACCCGCAAACTAAAGCTCACTTGGCGGAGACTGAAAGGAAAGCAATCAACAATGCGGAAAACAATCATCATCGCGCTCGCTGTTCTCACACTAAGCCCACCTGCCGCTGCACAAGGGCCGCAGACACGGACCACGATCAGCATCGGCATGGCCGACACGCTGGTGAATGCCGCCGCAAAAGAAGCCGAAACCCGCAAGCTCGGCCTTGCCATCATCGTCGTCGATGAGCAGGGCAGCATCGTGCTCGCCCGCCGCATGGACGGCGCATTTCCGCACAGCGTCGAAATCGCCCGGCGCAAGGCGATGACATCCGCCCTCACCCGACAGCCGACGAAAGTGATTCAGGAGATGGTTGCGAAAGGCGACAACCTCATCCTCGCCATCGACAACATGCTGCCGATCGAAGGCGGCCTGCCTGTGTTTCACGACGGCAAGATCGTCGGCGCGATCGGGGTAAGCGGTTCGCCTTCGCACATCGATGCGGCGGTGGCGCAAGCCAGTGTAGATGCGCTGGCGGCCCATGCGGGCGACAGACAATAGCCCGCTTGCTATTTATCGAAATTTTTAATGCAAAAAGGGCGAGAATTGCCGGTATTTCACGTTGACCGCGGGCTTTATTTTCGAAATAAATGCCGAATACAATAATCTGAAAGGTGGGGGATGGCGGCACCGGCAGCAACAGGAAGCGCAACCCCGATCGACGCGATCCTTGATCGCGCACCGATCGGCTGGTTCCAGATCCGGGTGGCGCTGCTTTGCGCGCTCGTCGCCATGCTCGACGGCTTTGATACGCAGTCGGTCGCCTTCGTCGCGCCGGTTCTCGGCCAGGAATGGGGTATCACGCCCGATCGTTTCGGCCTGATCTTCGCCGCCGGCCTCGTCGGCATCATGGTTGGGCAGGTCGTGCTCGGCCCCCTGTCAGATCGCTGGGGCAGGCGCCCTGTCATCATTGCCTGTACGGTTGCCTTCGGCATCGGCAGCTTCGCGACGGTGCTTGCCGACAACTGGATCGTGCTTCTCCTGCTGCGCTTCCTCACGGGCGTTGGGCTCGGCGGCGCGACGCCCAACATCATCGCGCTCACGGCCGAAGTCGCGCCGCCGCGCGCACGCTCCACGATGATCACCACGATGTTCGCGGGCTTCCCCCTCGGCGCCGCGATCGGCGGCTACATCAGCAGCCACCTCATCCCCGCCTTCGGATGGGAAAGCGTGTTCATCCTCGGCGGTGCCGCGCCGCTGGTGCTGCTGCTCGCACTGCTACCGTGGCTTTCGGAAAGCCCGCATCATCTGCTCCGCCGCGAAGGGCGCACCCCGCGTCTCGAAAGCCTGCTGGACAGGATGGCGGGGCCGGACCGCGCGCCGCTTCCCGAAACCCCTGCCCCGTCGCCGGGTACGGCCAAACCGCCCGGCTACGGCGCGCTGTTCGCGGGCGGCCTCGCAGCCACAACCGCACAGCTCTGGCTCGCCTATTTCAACAGCCTTCTGATGATCTATTTCCTGATGAGCTGGCTGCCCACGGTCGCCCGCGAATCCGGACTCGCGCTCGACACCGCGATCATCTCTGCTGTGTTCCTGAACCTCGGCGGCGCCATCGGCGGCATCGTGCTCGGCCGCTTCGCCGATCGCTTCGGGCCGTTCCAGACGCTCGCCGTCGGTTTCGCGATCGCCGGGATCAGCCTCGTGCTGATCGGATTCGTCGGCAATCAGACCGTTCTGCTGATGACGCTGGCGTTCATCGCCGGCCTGTTCACGATCGGCGGCCAGACTGCAATGAACGCAGCGAACGCCGGGCTCTATCCCGCCGAGATCCGCGCCACCGCGCTCGGCGGCGCACTTGCCGTGGGGCGGATCGGCTCGATCGTCGGACCAACCGTCGGGGGGCTTCTGCTGGCGGCGGATTGGCCGCTTTCCAGCATCTTCATCGCCGTGTCGCTGCCAGCACTGCTCACCGCCGTGCTGGCCGTCAACCTGTCACGCACAATCCGGAGACCATGAAAACATGATCGCACGTATCTCTGCCTTCCTGCTGACCGCCGCGTTCGCGGCCCCCGCGCTCGCAGGTGCCCCCGCCTGCGCCACCACCGAGCAAGCGAGCAACATCAGGGCCTACTACGAGAAGACCCGCCCCGGCGTGCCGCTCGCAGTCTCCAGCCGCTTCTTCAACGTCCCCGAATTCGTGATCGCAAGCGGCCTCCCCGCTTCGCTCAGCGTCGGCACGGCGGTAACGCCCGATCAGGTAAAAACGATCTGGAGTTCGATCGATGCGTGGGGCGCGACGACACGCGTGTCGCTGGTGGTATCGCCCGGCAGCAAGCACGCCTTTGCGTTCCCTAGCCTCGTGCCGATCACGCAGAAGGACGCGAAGGACGGCTACATCGACGTCTATGCGGACGAAGGCCGCGGCGTACACTCGCACATCCAGCTCGATCAGGTCGCGGCTATCTACGCCACCGAGCTTGCCGATCCGAAGCCCGGCTTCAAGACGCGCGCGATCTCGCTCTTCGGACCGGACGGAAATCTGGTGATCGGCGTCTACGCCTCGATCAAGAGCGACCCATTCGACGACAAGGCCGTCGCCGGCTTCGAGCGCACGCGCGCGCTGATCGCATCAATGCCGCGGATTTGCGGATAACGGCTACGAAGCCGCGCCGGTCGTTCAATCGACCGGCGCGGTGCCGTGCTTCTTGTCCATCGCAATCCGCTCTTCCGCCAGCACGCGGTGCGGACCATAGGTGAGGCCAGTCTGCAGGCTGCGATCGAACGCTTCCACCCACGCCTTTCGCTGGGCTGCTTCCGGCAAACGGCGCACCTTCATGCGAAGGTCGTAACGCGCCTCTGGCGTCATCTTCAGATAAGTCGCGGCATCCGGCACCTTGTAGCGCGTCGGGTTCTTGAACGGTGCGGGCTTCGGCGCAGGCGCCGGCTGCTTCGCGCCGGGCGCAAACACAAAGCGTATGCCGCGCGTCATCGCCACGGGAATGACGCTGCCGTGATCTTCGCCCGCGATCTTTTCGAAGCGCGCTTCGATGCCGGGCTGCGCGGCGAGGAATTCGGCATACTCGCGCGCGTTGTCCACCATCTTGCGTTCCATCAGCAGGGGCAGACGCGGATTCGGGAATTCCGGATCAATGCCCTGCTCGTATTCGCCCGCAGTAACGAGAACACGCCCCGTCGCACCGGTCGCCGCCAGCTTTGGACCGATACGGTCGCGGACGTTGTGATTGGCAAGCAGCTGGTTCTCGAACCACAGCGAGGGGCTCGCGGCGATCCAGTTGTCGAACAGCTCCGGCCGGTTCACCAACGTGTAGAGAACGAAGTGGCCGCCATAGGAATGTCCGAAGATCGTCTCGCGCGCTGGATCGATCCGGAAGCGTGCCGCGATCGACGGTTTCAGCTCGTTCGCGATAAAATCCGCGAAGGATTCCGCACCACCCGTTCCCAGCAAGGTCGGTTCCTGCGTGCCGAGGCGTGCGGTCAAGTCCCGCGCACGCTCAATGCGCGGGTCCAGATCCAGCGGATAGCCGATCCCGATGACCACCGCCGGCTGCGATGCCTCGCGGCGTTCCATTGCGCGCACCGTATCCACCATCGTGCCGAACATGATGTTGGCGTCGAGCACATAGACGACGGGCCAGCCCCCCGCGGGCGCCTCGCCCTTCGGCCACGCCGCGAAAATCCGGTAGCGATGCCCCGCCTTCGAAGTCACCTCCCACGCGGTAGTATCGGGTAGCACCGAAACCTGCGCGGATTGCGCCTGCGCTTCCACAGGTGCCGCCGCCATTACCGTGACGGCTGCAGCCAGTATAAGTCCAAGTGCCGTTTTCGTCTTCATGCCTTCACCCCTCCCGCCGGCGGAAAGATCGCCGTCACCTTGCTCGAATTGAACACATAGGTCTGCACGAAATCGGACCATTCACAGCGCTGGCCAAGTGCGTTCATCGCACCCGCGAGTGCGAACCAGTTGAGCAGTTCCTGATCGCCGGATTCCTCGATCTGGCGCAGGCTGAGATTGCGCCACACGTCCCAGTCACCGGCAACGAGCGCATCATAAAGCCTGCGATCGAGCTCCACATCCGGCTGCATCCGATAGGTCCGGTCGACGAGGAAGGCATGGCTCCAGCTCGACGACGCGATCAGCGCCACACGCCACGGGCTCTCGGCACAGATGCGTGCGACCTCCGCGCCCATGTCGAACACGCGGCGCGGCGACGGCGACGGCGGATCGAGCTCGCGCCCGCGATCGGCAAGGCGGCTGATGAAGCCCCGGTAGCTGATGACGGCGCGGCCGTAGCAATTGATCTGGAACGGTACCACCGGCCAAGGGAAACCCTTGCGGTCGTAATCGAGATAAAGGATCGAATTGAGGAACGCGTGCGGCAGGCTCGGGTGGTGCAGCGGCTTGTAGGCGTAGGAGACGTCGAAGTCGCGATCGAGCAGGGACTCCGCGAGATACTTGGCGGCCTTGCGATGGCCGCGCACCATGATCTCGAAGTCCTTGCGCTCATTCCACACGTTGGGCTTGCCGCCGCCCCACTCGTCTTCCTTTTCAGAGAACATCGCGGATTCGGACGCGTGCCCCCACGGATGCACGGCCATGTCCTCATAGGCCATCACGCAGAACGGCGGAATGATCGTCTCGCGGAAATTCTCGTACTGGTCATCGCCCCAGATAATGACGAAATCCGGGTTGAAGGCGTCGAGCGCCTCGCGCGCCTTGCGCAGCCCGTGCAGCATCGCTGCACGGTGGCGCGCCGCGCCCGCAAGCCCCTCGTCGCTGCCCCACTCCGCCTGCATGTCGGCGGGCCAGTTGGCGGGATCCTTTTCGTGGGCGGGAACATCCGGGTCCTGAAGGCGGCCCTTCAGGATATTGGCCATGTCGGCATCTCGCCCGCTGAGCGGCGGATAGTGCGACACACCGAGACCAAGCACTTCTCCCACGACGTCCGTCCCCTCTTTACATATATAACGTGTACGTTGTAATTCGATGTTCGGGACAGGAAGTCAAGGGGGGATGGAATGAATCGTCGCGTCTTGTTGCTACTCGCGACCGGAATTCTGGGTCTTGCGACCACGGCCGCGGCACAGCCCGCCACACCGCAACCGGAGGTTCGGCACCCGCTCGACCCGCTCGGATGGAATGAACACTGGCGCGTTCTCGAAGTGCTCGAAGCGTCCGGTCGCCTGACGCCGAAGACGCGCTTCACGCGCATTGCGCTCAGCCCGCCCGAAAAGGCGAAGGTTCTGGCATGGAAACCGGGCGCGAAGGCCCTACCCCGTCAGGCGGAAGTTCGCCTGAAGGAAGGCCCGAATGCCGTCGAAGCGCTGGTCGATCTCGACAAGGGCACGGTCACGAACTGGAAGGTTCGCAGCGACGTTCAGCCCGCGTGGCTGATCGAGGAATTCCTCGGTGCGCCCGTGCAGGCGGTGATCAACCATCCCGATTTCAAGGCGAAGCTGAAGGCGCGCAGCATCGAATCGACGCGCTTCCTCAACTGCCGCGCCATGCCGATCGGCAACCATGCCGAGCCCAGATATGCTGGCAAGCGCATCGCCATCGTGCGCTGCGACCCGGTGAACGGCGTGCGCAACCTGTTCGTGCGGCGTGTCGAAGGTCTGATCGCCATCGTCGACGTCAACACCAACGAAGTGCTGGAAATCAGCGACGACGAGGTGGTGCCGACCACGACGACAAAGGCCGATTACGACCGCGCCAATCTCGGCAAGCTACGCGGCTTCCCGACACCGATCGCGCTATCGCAGCCGGATGGCCCGAGCTTCATCATCGACGGGCACACCGTCACATGGGGCAACTGGTCGTTCCACCTCCGCTCGGACCAGCGCGTCGGCACGCAGATCAGCCGTCTCGTCTGGAACGAAGCCGGCAAATCGCGTGACGTGATGTACGAAGGTTATCTCTCCGAGATTTTCGTACCTTACATGGACCCGCGCCGCGACTGGTACACGCGCACGCTGCTCGACGCGGGCGAATACTCGATGGGCGGCCTTTCCGGCCCGCTCACCCCCGGCATCGATTGCCCTGAAACAGCCGCCTACATGAGCGGCCTCATCACGCAGGACAACGGTCGCCCCGCGGAGAAGGACAACGTGATCTGCGTCTTCGAACGCACCACGGGCGACATGAGTTGGCGCCATGCCGACGATGGCCGCCCGAAGCGCGAACTCGTCGTCCGCATGGTCGCCGATCTCGGCAACTATGATTATGTGTTCGACTGGGTGCTCGAAAGCGACGGGCAGTTCCGCGTCGTCACAGGCGCGACCGGTATTGTCGCTGTGCAGACATCGAAGGCCGAAGATGCAACCAGCCTCGTCAACGGCAAGCGAGACGATGCCTATGGCCGTTTCGTCGACAAGGGCGTCATCGGCGTCAATCATGACCATTATTTCAACTTTCGCCTCGATCTGGATGTCGACGGCCCAGTGAACAGCTTCCTGAAGGACGAGCTGAAAACCGTCCGCCTGCCCGACGATCATCCGCGACGCAGCATCTGGGTTTCGGAGGAAACGACGCTAGGCCGTGAAAACGACGGCAAGCTCTCGGTCGGGCATGGTAACCCTGCACTGTGGCGGGTCATCAACCCCGCAAGGCGCAACCATGTCGGTTACGCGCCGAGCTATCAGCTCATGCTCGGGCACACCGCGCACACGTTGTTCAGCAAGGACGACATCCCGCGCCAGCGGGCCGGGTTCATCGACAATGACCTGTGGATCACGGCCTACGATCCGAATGAGCGCTACGCGGCGGGTGAATACGCCGTGCTGAGCCCGCCGGGCGAAGGCCTGCCCAAATTCGCCACCGCCAACCGCCCGATCGCGAACGCCGACATCGTGCTATGGCCGACCTTCGGAATGCAGCACAAGGTCCGTTCCGAAGATTGGCCGGTGATGCCCGTGCTCTGGCACAGCATCACCGTGCGGCCGTTCGATTTCTTCGACCGCAATCCCGCAATCGATATCGACGTGAAGCCCTGATCTGATGCGACATATTCTGCCTGCGATCCTCGCAGCCTCCGCTCTGACCGCCCCGGCCAGATCCGCACCGGTAGCACTGCCCGCGGACACGCCCGCCGCGCAGTGCGAGGCGCTGAATCACCTGAGCCTGGAAACCGCTGCGGATTCACCGGGGCAGATTGTCTCCACCGCCTATGTCGCGGGCCGAGAGGCCACGGCGGAGGAGCAGGAGCTGTTCGCGTATCGCGGCGTCACGCAGGGCAACCCCACGCCGCCGCTCGGCAGTTTCCCTGACCATTGCCGGGTCGAGGGTTATGTCACGCCGAACGTGAAGTTCATGATGATGCTGCCGCCGTCCCCGCAGTGGAACAACCGCTTCATGCTGGCGGCGTGCGAAGGCTGGTGCGGCAAGGTGAACCCCGAAACGCTCGTGCCAGGTCTTCACCGTGGCTACGCCTCCATCACCAACGATGGCGGCCACTACAGCCGGGAACCCTTCGACGGCATCTGGGCGCATCGCAATATCGAGGCGCGCATCAACTTCGCGTACCGTGCCAACCATGTCACCGCGCAGGTCGGCAAGGCGATTGCCGAGGCTTACTACGGCGCGCGCCCGAAATTCTCATACATCGCGGGCTTCTCGAAGGGCGGCAACGCCGGACTTTTCACGGCACAGAAATATCCGGAAGATTTCGACGGCGTGTTCTCGATGGCGCCCGTCGTCAACTACAATCCGAAGAACGCCGCGCATTTCCCGTGGATCGCCAAGGCCGTCTATCCGGACGGCAAGACACCACTCCTCTACAGCGACAAGGTGCCGCTTATCCACGGCGCCGTTACGAAAGCCTGCGATGCCATCGACGGTCTTCGCGATGGTATCATCGGCGATCCGCGCAAATGCAATTTCGATCCTGCGGTTCTGCTCTGCAAGGCGGGGCAATCGGAAGAGAAGAACGAATGCCTGAATGCGGCGCAGGTGGATGCGGTTCGCAAGATTTACACGAAGCCGACCACCGCTGACGGTACCGTCTATTTCGACTACCGCGTCGACCCCGGCTCCGAACAGGAATGGCCGATCGCCATCCTCCCGGAGCGCGGCAATCCGATGCAGCCCTTCGTGCTGACGGGTGCGGCGACCGGTCTTCGCTACATGGCGACCCGCGAAAACCCCGGCCCGGGCTACGACTGGATGCGCTTCGACTACCCGGCCCGCAAGGCCGAGATCGACGAGATGTCGGAAATCCTCGATCCCGACAGCGTCGATCTCAGCGCATTCAAGGCACGCGGCGGCAAGATCATCATCGTCCACGGCTGGTCGGACGCCTTCATCACGGCTGCCATGACGATCGACTGGTTCGAAAAGATGCAGGCCTTCATGGGCGGACGCGCGACGACGGATGCGTTCGCGCAACTCTATGTCGTGCCGGGCATCAGTCACGAAGGCGGCGGCCCCGCCCCGCACATCTTCGACGCGCTGACCCCGCTCGTCGATTGGGTCGAGAACGGCAAGGCGCCCGAGCGGCTCGTGCTGTCCGACCCGGCAGACAAAGAGCCCCGACGCGCACGCCCGGCATTCCCCTACCCCGCCTATGCGAAATACAAGGGCAAGGGCGATCCGAGCGCGGCGGAGAGTTTCCGCCGCGCCGAATAGTGCTCTTTCTTACTTCTTGAAGCCGTCTCCGATCCGCGCACGCAGTGCGCGGCTGAGCGCGGTCGGCACGATCGAGCCGTGGTCCTCGCCCTCGGCAATGTAGATGTCCGTCTTTACGCCCGTCGCGGCCTTCAGGCGCGAGACAACCTCACGGCTGTCGGACACCATCGGGATCCGCTTGGTTTCTTCGAGGCCGCCCGTCGCAACGAACACGCTGACAGGCGGATCGCCCGCCTTGCGCGCGGCAATGAAACGGCGTTCGTCTTCAAGAAGCGAGCGGTTGTTCCACCACACGGACGGGCTGAACGCCAGATAGTTCTGGAACGCTTGCGGACGGTTGAACAGCGTATAGAGCGTGAAGAACCCGCCGAACGAATGGCCGAGCAGCGTCTGCCGTGTCCGGTCGACAGCATAAGCCTTTTCGACCGCCGGTTTCAGCTCGGTCTCGATGAACGAGAGGAAATCCGCCGCCCCGCCCCCGCTATCGGGTTCAAGCTGCCCGCCTTCGCCATGCTTGGGCGAGGTCGAACCCGGCGAACGCACGACATAATCGTAACCGCGCCGCTTCTCGTCGAACGGCCCGTCGATCGGATAACCGATGCCCACGACGAGCGCCGCCGAAACCCCGGTGCGATCCGGTCGCCGCCCCTGCAGGCGCAGCGCATCCGAAACCGTCCCGAAATTGGCGTTGCCGTCGAGCACGTAGACAACAGGGTAGCCCCCCGCCGGCGGCGGCGTGAGCGGTGGCGCGATCATGATGCGGTAGGTCTGGCCCTTGGAGGATGTCAGATCCCACTGCACCGATTGCGGCGTCGAGACCGCCTTCGGTGCGTCACTGTAGAACGCCCCGATACCGGGACGCTTGCAGGGATCGAGACCAAGATAGGCATCGTACCGCACGGCCTCTTCCTGCAGCGCGGCCTGCAGCCACGCCGGAAGCTTCGCCATTTCCTCGGCCATCTTCGCGTCGTAAACCGCCTTTTCGGCAGCAGGCAGTCCCCGTGCGCGCAGGCGGTAGTGATAGCGCTGGTGCGGCACACGCTTCACATAGCCCCACGCGTCGGGCACCGGCGGCTTCGGCATCGGGCCGTTGTAGCTGCCGGTCGTGCAATGATGCCGCGCCACAAGCTCGTTGCTCAGCGCTTCGTAGAGCCACGTCGGCAGCGTGTTGACGTTGGCCGATAGCTTGGTGGTGTGCGCCTCCCGAAGCTCGGGCGGCAGGGCATCGACGCGATCGCGAAGCGCGCTGCGCTCCTCGGGCGTCATCCGCACATAGTCCCAGGCCTCCGGCACGGGGATGCCCTGCGCCGCGGCGGTTGAAGCAGAAAGCGTGGCGGCGAGGCCGAGGCCGAGCAGAAGCGGTTTCATCGTCATCCTCCTCAGCGCCCGCACACCTGCGGCAGCGTGCGCATCAGCGCCATCGTCTTCTCGAACGCCGGAATCGCCGCCTTGTTGAGGTCCTCTCCGGCAAGGCTCGCATACAGGCCAAACACCGATTCCTGCGAGGCATCGTAGAAGATCACCGCGCGCGTCATGCCCTCGCGCGTCTTGCCGTCACGGCCCACACCGCCCGGCAGCGCCACGGCGTGGATCGAGGTAACGAGGTCGGGCCGGATATGGCTGATGAGGCCATTTGCGCCCGGCGCTTTCACGTCGGTGAAGGCATCGTTCCGCTTGTTGCCGAGCAGCGCAGGCACCGGCCCCTCGAACTTCATGATCCAGCCCTTCTGGTCCATGATGAAGAAGGCGACGGGCCATTCAGCCACAGAATCCCACACGGCCTTGAAATGCGCCCCCGAAACGCCTGTCGCATAGTTGGTCGGCAGGCCCGAAGAGACGACTTCCTCGGCGAGGTTCATGTGCCGCCGCGCGACGAGCGGCGGCGCGCTTGGAAGCGAGGCATAGAAGCTGCGCACGGCGGTGGCCTGTTCGGGCGTGGCACACGTCGCCTGCGGAGCGGCCGTCGCAGCGGCAAACGCGATGAGCGCGGTCGTTATCATAGTGAATACCCCTCCATCCCATTACAACGTATACGTTGTTTTATATCCTCAAAAGCCAACATTGGTCTCGTCAAAAGCGTCTTTCAGCGCGTGGGCTGCCGCCTCTTGCCTTTGGGCGGTGTGGTTTCGTCCGCGCGCGCGCGCATCGCTTCCCGCACGGCATCGGCCGTCCGCTGCAAGTGAACCTCGATCAGGCGGCTGGCGCGCAGCGACTTGCGGCTGAGCGCCGCCTCCGCGATGGCCTCATGTTCGTCGTGAACGTCGCGCCCGGCCGGACGGTTCGCGAGCGAAATCGCCCGGTAACGCTCCGAATGCTGGTGCAGCGTCCGGCGCAAACGCACGAGCCACGCCGATCCGCACGCCGAAACGAGCGCCTCGTGGAACTGCGCATTTGCACGCTCCCACTGGGCGAGCACGCCTTCGTCGTTCTCGGAAAGCCGCTCCTCCAGCGACGACAGCGTCTCATAGGCCTGTCGAACGCGTTCTTCCCACTCCGGGCCGCCGTTCTCGATGGAGCGGACCACCGCTTCGGTCTCGATAAGCGTGCGGATAGCCATGGTATCGTCGAGCTCTTCGATCGAGATCGGCGAGACCCAGAAGCCCCGCTGCCCTTCTGCGTGCACCAGCGCGTCGCCGGTGAGCTTCACGAGCGCCTCGCGCAGTGGGCTCATGCCAACGCCGTAGCGCTTGATCAGCATGTCCATGCGCAGCTTGGTGCCGGGCGCGAGCACGCCCGATACGATATCGCGGCGGAGCTGCTGGTACGTATGGTTGGCGATCGTCTTGGCGACCGCCACGTCTTCGTTGCTGTCAGGGTCTTCGGTCATCGACGCATTCTAGAATGAACGGCACGCCGTTGGAAACCACCCCTGTGAAGAACGGGGACCGATACAGGCTGCACCGGTCCCCACCTGCCCTGCCTAGAAGCGCTTGCGCAGCGTCAGCGACACCGTGCGCCCGATGATCGTGGCGTTCGCCTGATCATAGGGCTCGGCCGCGTTGTTCGTGACGACACGGCCGGTATCGATGAACGGCGGGTCCTGGTTGAACACGTTGAGCGCGTTGAAGGTGAGCCCGGCATCACGGAAAGCACCGCCAAGGCCGGTGAGGTCGACACCGAGCTGCAGATCGAAAGTCAGCCAGGAGTCAATCTTGACCGGCGAGGTGTTGGTGATGGGGGCACCCGTCGCCGACGGCACGTAGCAGCCGGAGACGCACTCGTAACCGCTCGTATAGTTCGCCGAAAGGACCGCGTTGAACGCCCCCTTCGACCAGGCGATACCCTGACGCGACTTGAACTCGACCGGGTTGCCGGTACTTTCGTAGAGCCCCAGCTTGTCGATATAGCCGGCACCCGGGACACCTTCGATCTCGTAGCCGGTGATCAGCGTGCCGTTGCCGAAGAGTTCGAATTCGCCCAGCGATCCCGCGTCGAACGCGTAGTTGAGCGAAAGATCGAAGCCCTGCATCTTCAGGTTCGCGAGGTTGGTCTGCGTCGCGTAGATGATGCCCTGGATCTGGCTTGCGGTACGGGTCGGGCCCGCCCCGGAAAGACCGATGAAGCGCGGATCGTCCATCAGCGACTGAACGAGCGCATCATCCGGGTTGAAGATCAGGTTGTTGATGTAAGGGCTCGTACCCGTGGCGAAATAGTTCGCCAGAATGCCGCTCAGCGTACCGCCGGTGATACGCACCAGTCGGTTCGCGATCTTAATGTTGAAATAGTTCAGGCCGATGCGCAGGCCCGGCATCGTCGGCGGTGCGACATCGAGACCGAGCGTCCATGTCGTGGCCGTCTCGGGCTTCAGCGTCGGACCGGCGCCGCCGGAAACGACCATGCCGGTAAACGAGCAGTTGCCGCCCGACGTTGAGAAGCCGTTCAGCTCGACAAGCGTCGTGTCGCAGGGCGCGAAATAAAGCCCGTTGCCATAGAAAATCGCATTGCCGCCGCCGACCGGCTGCGGGCCGTCATACTGGAAACGCATCGGCGGGGCGTGGAACGACGTGCCCCAGCTGCCGCGGATGTTGAAGCCCTCGACCGGCGCGTAGCGGAAACCGAACTTGGGATCGGTCGTCTTGAAATCCTTCAGGCCCTTCGAACTTTCGTGCCGAACCGCGGCCGAGAATTCGAGCGCCCGAATGCCGGGAACCGCATTCTCCTCGCCGAAGATCGGCAGTGAAACCTCGCCGAACAGCGAGAAGATCTTCTGCTTCGTGGTGCCATAAGGCACGACATGCGGATTGATGCTGCGGTAATTGAAATCGAGGACGCCGTTGATCTTTTCTTCACGATAATCGACGCCGCCCGCAAGCCGCAGCGGCCCGCCCGGCAGATCGATGAGCGTACCGTCCGCCTTCAGCGTCGTCTGGATCACGTCGGACTTGAACGTCAGATCCTCGTAACCGATCAGCTGATTGAGCACGGCCGCCGAAAGCGGCTCCGACGAATAAGGATTGAACGTTTCATAGTTGAGACCGGCGCAATAGGTTTGCGCCTGCGTCGGCACGGCAATCGCACCGATATTGGACGAATTGAGCCCCATCAGCGAGCAGACGAGCGAGCTGGGCGCGAACGCACCGCTCGGCAGATACTCCATCACGTTCGAATCGCGCAGTGCCTGGCTTTTCCGGAACTGCTTCTCGCGGCTGTAGGAGACAGTCGCATCGGCGATCCAGTCGCCGAACATCTCGTAGCGAACCCCGCCTTCGAGCGCGAGGCTCTTCACGGCGACATCGCGGTGAAGCGACAGGTCGTCGATCACGACGCCGAAATTGTTCGTCACGCCCGTAATGTAGTTCGGATTGGTTGCGGGGAGGCTGTTGTAGCTGACGCCGTAGCCGGTGTTGTAGCTGCCCTTGCGGTGCGTGTAGCGAGCGTCGCCGTAAACTTCGAGCCGATCGCCGATCTGCTGATCGAACGACATGAACAGACTGTGCCGCTGCATTTCTGGCAGGATGTCGAACGACTCCCACGGGTCGTAGCTGTTGCCGAAGCCGCCCGTTGCAGGGGTCAGCGAACCGACCGTCAGGCCCGTACCCGGACCCACCGGGACCGTGTATGCGACTGTGCCGTTCGAAGAAGCGCCGCCGGTGAAGATGTTTGCAGCCGTACCCGCGCGGCTCGTGTACCGCGGCCAGTTGACGCCGCCGCGATCGGAGAAGTCGCCGCCGTTGAAATTACGCTGCGAGGCAAGCACGTTTTCCTGCTTGTTGTACTCATAGCCGAGAACAACGTTGCCGCTGTCCCAACCCGTGCCCCACACGAGGCTGCCCTGATACTCGAAGCCGCCGCCTTCCGTGGCGGTGCCGATGCGGCCCACGGCGTGAAGCCCGTCGACCTTGCGCTTCAGGATGATGTTGACGACGCCGCCGACGGCGTCCGATCCATAAACGGCGGAGGCGCCGTCCTGCAGAATTTCGATACGCTCGATCGCGGCAACGGGAATGTTCGAGATATCGACATAGTCACCGAACTGCCCCGACACCGCGACGCGGCGGCCATTCACGAGCACCAGCGTCGACAGCGCGCCAAGGCCGCGCAGGTTCACACCCGAGCCGCCGGTCATGTTCGAGCCGCCCGAGCTGGTATCCTGACCGCCGCGGTTGCCGTCCGATTTGGCGGCGCCACCAGCGAAGTTCACCGGAAGCTCGCGCATCAGCTCGGCGATCGTCGCCTTGCCGGTCTTCGCGAGATCTTCGGCGGTAAGCGACTGCACGGCGCTGCCGATCACTTCGGCGCCGCGAATGTTGGTGCCGGTCACGACGATCAGCTCGTCCTCTATGGACGCCGTCTCCTGCGACCATGCAGGCGCGGCCGCCAGCATTGCCGCCAGCGAGACAGTTGCACAGGCCATTGCGCGAACTTGAATTTTCATCTCTCAACCCCCTTGTGGGCGACCGCTTCGCGGCGCATCAAATTCCCATTGCAATGTCTACGTCGCATTCTTTCGGTCGTCAAACCAATTTTCTAAATTTTTGGCGTTATTGGCGCATAATAACCAGAATCACGCTTGATATTTCGAAAACCCTCAGGCATTTCGAAATAAGATAGCGCCGCGAAGCCGCAAAGGCTCCCGCGTGCCGCAAGGAACGCGAATGCACGGACAGGCTTCGGGAAACATCATGAAATCATTGGGACAATTCATCGACGGCGCCTATGAGGAAGCGGGCGCAAGCCGTTTCAACGTCGTCGACCCCGTCACTGGCGAGGTGGCCTACACAACATATGAAGCCGGCCGCGATCAGGTGGACCGCGCCGTTGCCGCCGCGCGCGCCGCCTTGTCAGGCCCGTGGGCGCGCCTCTCGGCGGCGGAGCGCGGCGCCTTGCTCCGCAAGCTCGCGAACCGTATCACCGAACGCTCCGAAGAGTTCCTCCGCGCAGAAGTGCTCGATACGGGGAAACCCGCCGATCTTGCGTCGCATCTCGATATTCCCCGAGGCGCGGCCAATTTCAGCTTCTTTGCCGATACCGCGCCGATGGCGATGGGCGAAGCCTTCCCCGCCCCCACGCCGGACGGCGCCGGAGCGCTCAATTACACGCTGCGCACGCCGCGCGGTGTGATCGCGGTGGTCTGCCCGTGGAACCTGCCGCTGTTGCTGATGACCTGGAAGGTCGCGCCTGCGCTCGCCTGCGGCAACACCGTGGTCGTGAAGCCCTCGGAGGAAACCCCCGCCACCGCCACGCTGCTCGGCGAGGTGATGAACGAGGTTGGCGTCCCCAAGGGCGTCTTCAACGTCGTCAACGGCTTCGGTGCGGGTTCGACCGGTGAATTCCTCACCAGCCACCCCGATATCGACGGCATCACCTTCACCGGCGAAACGGTGACGGGCACTGCGATCATGAAGGCTGCGGCAGAGGGTATTCGCCCGGTCTCCTTCGAGCTTGGCGGCAAGAACGCCGCAGTCGTCTTCGCGGACTGCGATCTCGACCGCGCAATCGCGGGCACGATGCGCTCGGCGTTCCTCAATTGCGGTCAGGTGTGCCTCGGCACCGAGCGCATCTATGTGGAGCGCCCGCTGTTCGACACGTTCGTCGAAAAGCTCGCCGCGCAGGTGAAGACGCTGAAGCCCGGCGACCCGTGGGACAAGGCGAGCAATTTCGGCCCGCTGATCTCGGAGGTGCATCGTCAGAAGGTGCTCTCCTATTATGCCAAAGCGAAGGCCGAGGGCGCGACGATCGTCACCGGCGGCGGTATTCCCGACATGCCCGGCAAGCTCGCCGGCGGAAGCTGGATCGAACCGACGATCTGGACCGGGCTTCCCGAAAGCTCGGCCGTGATCCAGGAAGAGATCTTCGGCCCCTGCTGCCACATCGCGCCGTTCGACAGCGAGGACGAAGCCGTCGCGCTTGCGAACGCCGGCCCCTACGGCCTCGCCGCGTCGCTCTGGACGCGCGACCTTTCGCGCGCGCACCGTCTCGCGGCACGCATCGAGGTCGGCACGCTTTGGATCAACAGCTGGTTCCTGCGCGATCTCCGCGCTGCGTTCGGCGGCTCCAAGAAGTCTGGCATCGGGCGCGAAGGCGGCCTCCACGGCCTCGATTTCTATACCGAGCAGCGCAATGTCTGCATCCATCTTTAAGGCCATCGCAGCCGCGGCGTGCCTGCTCGCGGCTGCGCCCGCCGCCGCTGCGGAGATGCCGCAACCGAAGGTGGATTTCATCTACCCCGGCCCGCACGGCACGATCTTCGACCGCATCTGCAAGGAGTGGATTCACCGCGATGTGAATCCCGCCGACGTGAAGGAACTGCTCGCACGCAAGGCGGAGTTCGAGGCGCACTGGGAAAAGACCGGCAAGGAATACATGCGCCTCGCGCTCGAAGCGACGGGACGCCGCTATCCCTATGCGGAAATCCAGGCGACGCTTTCGGTTTGCGCGCCGGATTCGATGGCGTTTCCGCTCATCATCCGCATGAACGATTTTCTCGCGTCGAACACCGAATATTACGTGCACGATTTCGGCCTGCTCGCCTTCCACGAGCTGATGCATCACTATGCGCAGGCGATCGAGCACAAGTCGCCGATCTTCGCCAAATATGCGGACGTGCCCTTCTCGATCCGTGCACATATCCACGTCGTGGCGTTCGAGCGCTACGTTCTGGAAAAGACCGGCCGTACCGAGCAGCTCGCGAAGCTGCGCGATTATTATGCCTCGCGCGAAGAGCCGACCTATATCCGCGCGTGGGAAATCGTCGACAAGGAAGGCGTCACCGCCGTTGTCGCCGATGCAGGAGTGAAACCGTGAGCAGCAACAATCCCATCATCGCCGCGGCGGACGCGCTGTCCGCCGCCGCCGCATCCGGCACCCCCTGTGCCCCCGTGAAGGACAGCATCGCCGCGCTCGGCATCGATGGCGCCTACGCCGTCCAGTCCGAACTCACCCGCCGCGCCATCGCCGGCGCACGCACACTCGTCGGGCGCAAGATCGGCCTCACCTCCAAGGCGGTGCAAACACAGCTCGGCGTCGACCAGCCCGACTACGGGATGCTCTTCGCCGACATGGAGATCGCCGATCACGAGATCATCCCGCTGTCGCGCTTCCTGCAACCGCGTGTCGAGGCCGAGATCGCGTTCGTGCTGGACCGCGACCTCGACGATGCCGAGATCACACTGGGCAAACTCATCCCCGCGATCGCCTTCACGCTTCCGGCCATCGAGATCGTCGACAGCCGCATCGCCGACTGGAAAATCTCCATTCTCGACACCATCGCCGACAACGCCTCCAGCGGCGCCTACGTTATCGGCGGTTCGCCCGCGAAGATCAGCGACCTCGACCTTCGCCTCTGCGGCATGTCCATGGAACTGAAGGGCGAGCCCGTGTCGGTCGGCTGCGGCGCGGCGTGCCTCGGCAATCCGCTGAACGCCGCATTGTGGCTCGCGCGCCGCATGGCCGCGCTCGGCAGCCCCTTGAAGGCGGGCGACGTCGTGCTGTCGGGTGCGCTCGGCCCGATGATCCCGGTGACGCCGGGCGCGAGCTACACTGCGCGCATCAACGGCCTCGGCACCGTCACCGCACATTTCGGGGAGAAGGCATGATGAGCGTCGACACCCAGCGCATCGGGCTGTTCCTCGATAACGCCGCACGCACGGCAACCGCCGTGCCGCAATTCACCGGCAGCGAGGCTTTCGATCTCGATGCTGCCTACCGCATCCAGCAGGCAAGCATCGCCGCGCGCCTGCAGCGCGGCGAACGCATCGTCGGCATGAAGATGGGTTTCACCAGCCGCGCCAAGATGGTGCAGATGGGTGTTTCCGACATGATCTGCGGCCGTCTCACCGACGCGATGCTCGTGGAGGACGGCGGCAGCATCCGCATGGCGGATTTCGTGCACCCCCGCGTCGAACCGGAGATCGCCTTCCTGCTGAAACGCTCCATTCGCGGCAAGCTGACGCCGCTGCAGGCAATGGATGCCGTGGAAGCCGTTGCCCCCGCGCTTGAAATCATCGACTCGCGCTACGAAGCATTCAAGTTCTCGCTCAGCGACGTCGTCGCCGACAACAGCTCCTCGTCCGCATTCGTGGTCGGCGCGTGGTGCCGGCCCGACAGCGATCTCGACAACCTCGGCATGGTGATGAGCTTCGACGGCCGCGCCGAAGCCATCGGATCGAGCGCCGCCATCCTCGGCCACCCTGCCCGTTCGCTCGCCGCCGCCGCGCGCCTTGCCGACGAGCGCGGCCTCGAACTCGAAGCCGGCTCCATCGTGCTCGCGGGCGGCGCGACCGCCGCGAGCGCGCTCCGTGCCGGTCTCCACGTCTCGCTCGAGGTCCAGACCCTCGGTTTCACCGGCTTCTCGGTCACGGAGTAGCGCCATGCCCATCGTTCAGGTGAACATCCTCGAAGGTCGCTCGCAGGAAGCGAAAAGCGATTTCGCGCGCGCCGTCACCGACGCTGCCGTGGAACATCTCGGCGTCCAGCCCGCGCAGGTCCGCGTGCTCATCAGCGAGATCGCGCCGCAGCACTGGTTCACGGCGGGCGCATCCAAGGCACCGGTATCCTGACCATGGCAACCATCGCAGCCCCCGTCCGCTCCGGCCCCATGCTCAGCCGCAAGGCGCGCGTCCGCCTCTTCTGGTTGAAGCTGCATCGCTGGATCGGCCTTGCCCTGCTCGTCGTGATGGCGGCGTTCGGCATCACCGGCTCGGTGCTCGTCTGGCCCGACACGTTCGATGCGATGGTGAACCCGGGCCGGTACACGCCCGCCAATGCGTCCGGCTTCGTGCCGACCGAAGCCTTCCTTGAAAAGGCCCGCGCTGCGCTTCCCGAAGGCGACCGCATCAGCGGCCTTCGCGTCACCGAAAGCGGCACCGTGATGGTCGCCGGCGACGTCAACGGCCCACCCCCCGCGGGGCTCGGACCGCCCAGCCGCGTGCAGGTCTGGCTGCATCCCGAAACCGGCGCAGTGCTCGACAGGAGCGCTGGCACAGGCGGCTTCATCTGGGCCATGCACGCCATTCATGGCCATCTGCTGCTCAAAACCTTTGGGCGCGAGGCCGTGGCGCTCTCCGGGGTCATCCTGCTTTTCACCTCCGTAGTGGGCGTGTGGCTTTGGTGGCCCGGCCGCCGCAATCTCGTTCGTGCACTCGCTTGGCGGAAGCAGTATTCAAAGAGCATGAACCTGCATCGCCAAACCGGCGCCGTGCTTGCCGTCGTCCTCATCCTCGAGGCGGCGACCGGCACATGGATCGCGCTTCCGCGCCTCTTCGGCCAGTTGGTCGAGCCGAGCGCCGAAGCCGCCCGCGCGCCCACGGAGGGCCCGCCCGTTTCCGCGCCGATGGCCCGCCCCGCGCTTTCGATCGACGATGCCGTTCATCGCGCGGCAGGCGCGCTTCCGGGTGCGGGACCCCTCGTTACCGTGTTCACGCCGAGCGAAACGAATCCGGTCTGGGCGGTCAGCCTCCGCACATCGGCCGGCCCCGCCACCGTTCTCGTGGACGATACGAATGGCAGCACCACGGTTCGCGAAGAGCCGGCGCCCGGTCGCGCCGCGCGCGTCACCTCGGTCATGGAAGCGATCCATTTCGGCCAGGGCCCATTCGTCTGGACGATCATCATCTTCGCGTCCGGCATCGTGCTCACGCTGCTGTCGGTCACCGGCCTGCTGATCTGGCAGCAGGAACGTGCGCGCCGCATGAAGCGGGGCGTGAAGGCATGACGGCAGCGCGAGCGGAGGCCGAACGGCGGTTGCGGATCGCGGGCCGCGCCGTGGCGCGTGCTGGGTTTGTGCACGCCTATGGGCACTGCTCGCTGCGCGTCGATGCCGATCATTTCCTCGTCTCGCCCTCGATGCCGCTTGGCCTCGTGCCGCCCGGCGAGCCGTGCCACCTGCTCCGCATCGATGCACCGCTTCCCGAAAACGTGCTCGGCGAGGTCCGCATCCACCGCGAGATTTACCGGCGGCGGCCAGACGTTGCCGGTATCGTCCGCTCGATGCCGCCGCACGTGATGACACTTGCCGCGCACAGCACGGTGCCCATGCCGCGCCACGGCTTCGGCACCTATTTCCATCCCGCACCCGAACTCTGGAACGATATCCAGCTCCTGCGGTCGGACGAAGCGGCCGCGCAGCTCGCAGACCAGCTCGGCAACGGCCGCGCGATCCTGATGCGCGGCAACGGCGCGGTCGTCGCGGGCGGTTCGATCGAGGAAGCCGTCGTGCTCACCTGGTATCTGGAGGATATGGCGCGCGTCGATCTCGCCGGGCGCGCCGCCGGGCTCTCCGACGCCCCCGCCCCCGATGCCGCCGCGTGCACCGCGCGCGCGACATGGGCAGGCGCGATCCGTGAACGCATGTGGGATTATCTGACGGTGGACGATCCCGAATATCGTTCCTAAAAGCGGTGGATGGCAAAGAAACCATTCGCCGATTTCGATCTCGCCTTTTCCGCTGGTCATCTTCTTCGCCGCTGCCACCAGCGTTCGCACGAACTCTTCAACGAAACCATGGCGCCTTTCGGCCTCACCCGGCAGCAGACTGCGCTGCTCATCACGCTGCTTCGCGAGCCCGGTGCGAGCGTGCAGGAGCTTGCGGACATCACCGGCACCGATCGCAACACGCTTGGCGGCATCATCACGCGCCTCGTCTCGAAAGGCCTTGTCGATCAGCGCCGCTCCGAACGCGACGCGCGCGCCTACGAGCTTGAAATCTCGCCGCAGGGCCTCGCCCTGCTGCACGAGATGGAAGCGGGTGTGAAGCGGGTGCAGGAGCAGATCCTCGCCCCACTCGATCCCGAGGAGCGCGAGGCCTTCATCGGCTACGCGCGCAAGCTCGCCAGCCTCGGCTAGAGCGTCGTGCGGAAAAGTGGGAACCGGTTTCCCGCGAAAAACGATGCGTTAACAAAGAAATAGAGCAAGTTGTGCGATTCCGAAATCACGCAGCTTGCTCTAAGCTTTTTTATAGCAGCGCGGCGAATGGCGTCATCGTCTCCGCCGTCTCCAGCGCCGCGTCCTGCAACCGGGTGAGCACCGGCACGCGGGTACGCCGCGCCGGCCAGTTTCCGGAGCCTGACAGCGATATCGCGAAGGTCACCGCGCCGCTCGCGGCAGGCACCGGCACGGCGAGGCAGGTGAGGCCGGAAACCACCTCCTCGTCGTCAACGGCATACCCCTCCGCGCGGATACGATCAAACGCCTGCCGCAAAGCGTCCGGGTCCGTGATCGTGCGCGGTGTCAGCGCGATGAACGGCGCGCTGGCGAGATATTCGGCCTGATCCTCCCCGGGCAGATGCGCGAGCAGAACCTTGCCGATGCCCGAACAATACGCCTCCAGCTGAATACCTTCGCGCGTGAACAGGCCTGTCTCGTCGCCT
>JAEULI010000144.1 GCA_016793845.1 Sphingosinicella sp. | reverse complement strand
CTCGCTTAGAATCATGCTGCTTGCGAAGCACGCCTGCGGCGACGGCAGCCACGATCGGGTGGACGGCAACCATGCCCAGTACCACCACGAACTGCGGCGTACGCTGGAGAAGATCGGCCTCAATGTCGTGACCGCAAACAGTTTCGACGCGCTGTTTTCGGAACCTGACGTTGATTTCGTGTTTCCGCTGCTGAACCGCGCTGGGTTCCTCAACAGCGAGATGCTGGCGCCGCTGCTGCTCCAGCGCCTCGGCATCCCCTATCTCGGCGCTTCGCCGATCCTGCGCGGGCTTTCGGACGACAAGCACCTGATGAAGCTCGTTGCCCGCCAGCACGCAGTGCCAACGTCGGACTGGCGCATCCTCCGCCGCGGCACCGATCTTGCCGCCGTGCCGGTGCTGGACGCCACGCGCTACATCATCAAGCCGAACGCTTCGTCGGCCTCGTGGGGCATCGGCGTCAGCGAAAGCTGGTCGGGCGCTCTCGCGCACGCCGCGCACCTCCACACCGCCGGCCACGACGCGATCATCGAGCCGTGGCTGCCCCTGCTCGACATTGCCGTGCCGGTTGTCGGCGGGCGCTCGCCTGAGCCATGGCTGCTGCCCGCCATGGCCTATATCCCCGCCGATCCCGACGCGCTCCGCAGCTACGAGGAAAAGCGCGCGCTCACCGAGCAGCGCGATGATCCGCTCGAAGTGCTGGCGAATTCCCGTGTCGCGCAGCGGCTCAACGCGATGACACGCGCGCTGTGCGTCGAGCTCTGGCCGTTCGACTACGGCCGCTTCGAATTCCGCTACGATCCGGCAACCGAAAGCGTGTGGTTCATGGAAGTGAACCTCTCGTGCAATCTCTGGTCAAAAAAGAGCATTTCCCGCTCCGCCGCGACGCTCGGCATCGAGCACCATGAACTCGTCGAGTCCATCGTCGCGCACAGCCTGTGGCGGCAAGGGCTGATGAGCACCGTCTCCGAGCGGCTCGTCGCCTGATATGAGCGCCGGTTTCTCCGCCATCGTGCTTGCAGGCAAGCGCGACGGGCGCCTCGATCCGCTCGCCGCGAACGCAGGCGTCTCGCACAAGTGCCTCGTGCCCGTGGCCGGCAAACCGATGCTCCTCCACGTCCTCGAAGCGCTCGACGCGGCGCAGGGTATCGGTCGTATCGTCGTCTCGATCGACACCCCGGACATCATCGCCCCCCTGATCCGCCAACTCGGCAGCGGCCGCATCAGCGTCGAGCCGTCCGCGCCTAATCTCGTCGACAGCGTGTTCGGCGCCGCGAACGCTTCCGCCCCGCCCTTCCTCGTGACCACCGCCGACAACGTGAACCTGACCCCCGCCAGCATCGCGGAAATCCTCGCTGCGTCCCAAGGCGCCGACGCCGCCGTCGCCTTCGCGCGCCGCGAGCGCGTGATCGCCGCCCATCCGGACGGACAGCGTCGCTTCTACCGCTTCCGCGGCGGCGAGTATTCGAACTGCAATACGTACATGCTCGGCTCACGCGAAGCACTGAAAGCCGCCGAGGTGTTCCGGGGCGGCGGTCAGTTCGCAAAATTCCCGATGCGGATCGTGAGGGCGTTCGGCCTCCTGAACCTCATCCGCTTCCGCTACGGCCTTGCCACACTCGATGGCGCATTCCGCGGCTTTTCGCGGCGGTTCGGTCTCACCATCCGCCCCGTCCTTGTCAGAGACGGCGCGCTCGCGATCGATGTCGACAACGAGCGCACGCTGCACGTCGCCGAGACGATCCTCGGCGAACGCGGATCAGCGCTGGGCGAGCCGCCGCAGGAAATGCGCCTCGACCGCGCGGCGCACCGCCTTGGCGATCCGCTGCTGGCCTGAGGTGGAGAAGAGGAACTTCGAGTCCTCCTCGTTCGAGAGATAGCCGGTCTCCAAGAGCACGGAGGGCACGTCCGGCGCCTTCAGCACCAGGAAGCCCGCGAAACGGTGGAACTGGCTGCGCACCTTGATGTCCTCGCGCATCTCGCGCTGGAGGATCGCAGCGAACTCGGCGGAGGTGTTCATCGTCTCGCGCTGTGCGAGGTCGATGAGGATGTCGGTCACCTCGTTGGTCTCGACCGCGAGGTCGACGCCCGCGATGATGTCCGACCGGTTTTCCTTGGCGGCAAGCCGCGCAGCCTCGGCGTCGGATGCGTTCTCCGAAAGCGTGTAGACTGTCGCCCCGCTCGCGTTCGGCACCGGCGCACTGTCGGCGTGCACGGAAATGAACAGCGAGGCATTGCTGTGCCGCGCGATGCCGAACCGGTCGCGGTGGCGCAGATACGTATCGTCATCGCGCGTCAGGATCGCCTTTACACGCCCTGAAGCGTCGAGTTCCTTCTTGATCGCCTTGGCGATCGCGAGAACGACGTCCTTCTCGTATTTCTTCTCGCCGAGCACGCTGATCGTGCCGACGTCCTTGCCGCCGTGTCCCGCGTCGATCACGACGACCGGCAGCCGCCCCGCAAGACGGGGGCGCCGCGGCGGCGTGGCCGGGGCTTTGACTGCCGGTGTGGTGGCAGTCACCTTGGTCGGAACCGTCGCAGCGGGTTTCGGCGCGGGCGCCGCGACCTTCACCGGCACGGCGGGAGCCGGCTTAACAGAGGGCGGCGGTGCTGGCTGAACAACTACAGTGGCGGGTTTTTCCATTTTGCCGGGCGCGGCGATCAGTGTCGAGCGGCCGCTCGCAACCAGCTTTTCGAACGCCGCCGTGCTCGTCGGACCCACTGTCAGCTTCAGCTGTCCGCCGGAATAGCTGCTCGACAGGATGCGCGAGGGCGACGTGAGATCGACGACCAGGCGTGCCGTGTCGGCATCGAACTGCGCATTGCGCACTTTGAGAACGATGCCGCCGCCCAGAACCGAGCCGCCCGGCGCTGTCATATTGTCGAGATCGATAGCGAGGCGCGGAGGCCCGGAAAGTGCGAACGCGGAGATACGCCCCGCGCCCTCCGCATTGATGGTCACGACCACGTTTTCGCCACTCTGCGCCACCACAGCATCGCCCAGTCGCGCAGCCATGGCCGGCGCGGAAAGCGTGATGCACGCCGCAATCAGCGGTGCGCAAAGCGCCTGCCTTCCCCGCCTCAACCAGCGCGACATGTTCCATCCCCCGCAAGAGCACTTTTGTTCGCCCGGCAACCCCCGGAAATGGCGAACTTCTGCCGAATCTTATGGTTAAGGCTCGGAGTGTTCAAGTGAATTGCACATTTCCGTAACGCTTTGTGTTGTTCATGCCACGCATAGCTGCTAGCAGACCGGATAGCGGCCAAAGTCCGGTCCTCCGTCAGTGTCCAAACCGTCTGCTCTTTTACCGGGTCGATGGTTTCACGCCTTCCCGCGCGAAACGGCACTGGCATTCTGCCGGACGGGGAGATGCTGCCGCTAAGATCGAGGTTTTGACGCATGTCGGCAATGCGATGCCATGAGGAGACGATGAAGGCGATGGCCTTCCCCTCGGCGCGCGATATGCGGCTCGCCACAGTTCCAAACCATCGGAGCGCGGGCTTGCCCGACGCTCCCGTAACACGTGCCCCATCGTCTGCGGCTGAAGCCGCAGCGGTGCCGAGGCCTCGGAGAACACTCAATGTCAATGCGCATGCTCATCGACGCGCGCCACCCGGAGGAGACCCGGGTCGCCGTCATAGAAGGCAACCGGATCGAGGAATTTGACTTCGAATCCGCCCAGAAGGAACAACTGAAGGGCAATATCTACCTCGCCAAGGTTACACGCGTCGAACCCTCACTGCAGGCGGCGTTCGTGGAATATGGCGGAAACCGGCACGGCTTCCTCGCCTTCTCGGAAATCCACCCGGATTATTACCAGATCCCGAAAGAGGATCGTGACGCGCTGCTCCGCGAGGAGCGCGAGGCCGCCGAGGCGCACCGCGCCGAGATGGATGCCGAGCACGAGGACGATGACGACGACGCGGAGAGCGCTGAAGAGCCGTCCGACGACGGCGAGGACAGCGAGCCGCCCGCGCCCACCACGGTCGGCAGCGATCATCACGACGACCACGACAACGCCATGCGGGCGAAGCGCCAGAACCTGCGCCGCCGCTACAAGATCCAAGAAGTCATCAAGCGCCGTCAGGTGCTGCTGGTGCAAGTCGTCAAGGAAGAGCGCGGCAACAAGGGTGCGGCGCTCACCACGTACCTCAGCCTTGCAGGCCGCTACTGCGTGTTCATGCCGAACACCAACCACGGCGGCGGCATCAGCCGCAAGATCTCGAACCAGAGCGATCGCAAGCGGCTGAAGTCCATCGTTTCGGAGCTGCAGCTGCCGACCGGCATGGGCTGCATCATCCGCACCGCTGGGCTTTCGCGCACGCGCGCCGAAATCCGGCGCGACTTCGATTACCTCACGCGCCTTTGGGACGAGATCCGCGAGAAGACGCTGGCATCGAGCGCGCCTGCGCTGATCCACGAGGACTCCGATCTCATCAAGCGGGCGATCCGGGATATCTACAATCGGGACATCGGCGAAGTGCTGGTGGACGGAGACGAGGGATACCGTGCGGCCCGGAGCTTTATGAAGCTCCTGATGCCAAGCCATGCGAAGAAGGTTCAGCAATACGTTGATCCTGTTCCGCTTTTCCAGCGCTTCCAAGTCGAGCAGCAGCTGGCGGCCATGTACCACCCGGTGGTGCAGCTGAAGTCGGGCGGCTACATGGTCATCAACCCGACCGAGGCGCTCGTTTCGATCGACATCAACTCGGGCAAATCGACGCGCGAGCACAATATCGAGGAAACCGCGCTCAAGACGAACCTTGAAGCGGCGCGCGAAATCTCGCGTCAGCTTCGCCTGCGCGACATGGCGGGCCTCGTCGTCATCGACTTCATCGACATGGATGTGCATTCCAACAACCGCAAGGTCGAGAAGGCACTGAAGGAAGCGCTGAAGCACGACCGTGCGCGCATTCAGGTGGGCCGCATCTCGTCGTTCGGCCTCCTGGAAATGAGCCGCCAGCGGCTGCGCACCGGCGTGCTCGAAGCCTCGACGCACGTCTGCCCGGTTTGCGAAGGCGCGGGCATGGTCCGCACCGTTCAGTCCGCCGCGCTCGGCGCGCTGCGTGTGCTGGAGGCCGAGGCGCTGCGCGGCAAACACAGCCACATCACGCTGCGCCTGCCCTTCGAGGTGGCGATCTACATGCTGAACGTGAAACGCAGCCAGATCTCGCGTGTCGAGGATCTGTATGGCGTCATGGTCGAGATCGCGCCGAACGGCGACCTCAATGTCGGCGATCAGGAGATTGACGGCAGCGGCCCGCCGCCCGTGCCCCGCGTCAGCCTGCAGGCCCCGGTGGCTCCTGCCCCCGAGGATGACGACGACGATATCGTCGAGGAAGACGAGGAAGAGGTCGAGGACGAAGAGGCCGAAGCCGAAGTCTCCGAGCGCCGCGAGCGTAGCGATGAGCGCCGCGACGACGGCGGCCGTTCGCGCCGCCGCCGCCGTGGGCGCGGCCGCCGCGACCGCGAACGCGACGATGAACGCCGCCCCGCGCCGCAGGACGCCGCGGAAGCTCTCGATGCCGGGAGCGAGGATGCGGACGAAGCTGCGGAAGGCGAAGCTGGACGCGCCGAGACGCAGGAGCAATCGCGCGACGACCGGGATGAGGACGGCAGCAAGCGCCGCCGCCGCCGCCGGGGTCGTCGTGGCGGCCGTCGCCGGAATGGTGACGAGGTCACGGATGAAGCCGCAGAGGGCGAAGCCGCCGAGGCCGGAGCCGGTTCAGAGGACGAAACTGCACCGGAAATCGAACCGGCCGCGGAGGAAGCCCCTGCGGAAGCCGAAGCCCCTGCCCGCAAGCCGCGCGGCCGTCGCAAGGCCGTGAAGGCCGAAACCACGGAAACCGTTGAAGCCGTCGAACCAGAAACGGTCGAGGCTCCCGCCGTTGAAGCGCCCGCGGCCGAGGCCGAAGCCAAGCCCAAGCGGACCCGGCGCAAGAAGGCGGAGACCGTGGAGGCCGCGCCCGAGCCTGCGCCGGAACCCGCACCACCTGTTGAAGAGATTGCAGCCGAAGCGCCCGAAAAGCCGAAGCGCGCGCCGCGCCGCAAGGCCGCCGCCAAAAACGCGCCTGCCGCGGAAACTGTGTCGGAGGCCGTGGAGGTCGCCGAAACGGTCGAGACCGCCGCGAACGATACGGAAGATTCCGCACCGCCGCGCAAGGGCTGGTGGCAGCGGACGTTCGGCGACTGAGACGCGGACAGATCGGACTTGGCGGCGGCGGGCTTGCAATCGCCCGCCGCCACCCTAGTTTCGCTCATTGGGGGTTCAGTCGCGAAAGGTGATAGGGCGGCGATGACATCCCGGTTTGTTTCAGCCCGGAAGCCTTTTTCGGCCGGCCTGCGCCTTCTTCTCGCTGCTGTTCTCGCCATTACGGCCTCCGTGCGTCCCGCGCTCGCCCAGAGCATTCTGCGCGACGCGGAAACCGAAGCCTTCTTCCACGAAATCTCCGCACCGCTCGCCGAAGCTGCCGGGCTCAACCCCCGCGCGCTCGATGTCGTGCTCATCGGCGATTCCTCGATCAACGCATTCGTCGCGGGCGGACAGGCGGTGTATATCCACAGCGGCCTCATCATGGCCGCGGACGACGTCAACGAGGTGCAGGGCGTCATCGCCCACGAAATCGGCCACATCACCGGCGGGCACGTCGTGCGCTTCAGCGAGGGCGCCAAGGCGGCGACCTCTATCACACTGCTCTCGATGCTGCTCGGCGCGGCGGCGATGGCGGCGGGCGCAGGCGAAGCGGGCATGGCGATCTTCGCGGGCGGGCAGCAGGCCGCGCTCGGCAAGTTCCTCGCGTATTCGCGCACGCAGGAGTCCGCGGCGGACCAGGCCGGCGCGACCTTCCTGCACAAGGCCGGGCTTTCCGGCCGGGGCTCGATCAACTTCTTCAAGAAGCTGCAGAACCAGGAATTCCGGCTCGCGATCCCGCAGGACAACGGCTACGCGCGCACCCACCCGCTGACCGGTGATCGCATCGCCGCGCTCGAAAACACGTACAAGAACGACGCGGCGTGGGAAAAGCCGACCGACCCGGCGCTGCAGGCGAAGTTCCTGCGCATCAAAGCGAAGCTCTCCGGCTATATCGAGGAGCCCTCGCGCACCTTCCAGAAATACCCGGAAACCGACACCTCGGTGCCCGCGCGCTACGCCCGCGCCTACGCATGGCACAAGAATGCCTTCCCGGACCGGGCGGAAACCGAGATCGACTGGCTGCTGCGGGACGCGCCCGATGACCCCTTCTTCCTTGAGCTCAAAGGGCAGGTGCTGCTCGAATCCGGCAAGGTCGGCGATGCGATCGGCCCGCTGCGCCGCGCGGTCGCGCTCGCGCCCGATCAGCCGCTGATCGCCGGGATGCTCGGCCATGCGCTGATCGCGACCGAGAAGCCCGAGAATACCGAGGAAGCGAAGCGCGTGCTGCGCGCCGCGGTGGCGCGCGACAACCGAAACCCCTTCGCCTGGTATCAGCTCGGCATCGCTTATGCACGCGGCGGCGACGAGGCGCGCGCCGCGCTCGCGACCGCCGAGCAGAACAATCTCACCGGCAACGCGCAGCTTGCTCTCGCCAGTTCGCGCATGGCGATGGCGGGCCTCAGCCCCGGCACTCCGGACTGGATTCGGGCACAGGATATCTACATGGTGAGCCAACACGCCGTCGAAGACGAGGACGGCAAGCGGAAACGTCGTTAGGGGCTTTATGATCGATTTCTACAAACGCCTGCGGGCGCGCTGGCCGCTCGCGGCCAACATCGTGGGCGTGTTCGCGCTGCTGCTGCTCGCGGGCGGGCTCTTGATGCTGCTCACCGGCCGCCAGCCCTCGATCGCGAACGGCGGCGCGCTGACGAAGGCGCAGCGCGAAGAGGTGGAGAAGATCGTCCACGATTATATCCTCGCGCACCCCGAAATTATCCCGGAGGCGGTGAACCGCCTGCAGGCGCGTGAGGTCTCGAGCCTCGTCTCCCAGAACCGCGAGGAGATCGAAACACCCTTCGGCAGCGCATGGGCGGGCGCGAAGAACGGCGACGTCACGCTCGTCGAGTTCTTCGATTTCAACTGCCCTTACTGCCGCCTTTCGCACCCGGACGTCGAACGGCTGCTGAAGGAGGACACGAAGTTGAAGGTCGTCTACCGCGACCTTCCCGTGCTCGGCGAAGCCTCCCGCGAAGCCGCGCTCGCCAGCCTTTCCGCCGCCGAACAGGGCAAATACCGCGCCTTCTACAACTGGATGTTCACGGACAAGGCGCGCGTCTCGACGCAAAAGACCATCCAGGGCGTCCGCAAGGCCGGGCTCAACGAGGCGCGCACGGCGACCGACATGAAAAGCGAACGCCTGAAACGCGAAATCGACAAGAACCTCCGCCTCGGCAACGCGCTGGGGCTAACGGGCACGCCGAGCTACGTCGTAGGCAACCGCATCCTTTCGGGCGCGGTTGGCTATGACGAGCTGAAAAAAGCGATCGACGAGGCGCGGAAAAAGGGCTGAGCCGCCAAAGCAATAAAATCGCACGCACCCTCTGCAGTTCGTTTAACGTCCGCACCGACCTGAGGGCGATTCTGCTGTTCCGGTCGGTGGAGGGGCACCATGACCGCAAGCGCCAAGCCGCAGATGATCGGCTTCTGGATGACGGCCTCACTCGTTGTCGGCACCATCATCGGCTCAGGCATCTTCATGCTTCCCGTCAGCCTTGCGCCCCTCGGCCGCAACGCGCTGATCGGCTGGGTTATCAGCGGCGTCGGCATCCTGTGCATCGCCTATGGCCTCGCGCGCCTCTCTCGTCTTGGCGGAGACGGCATCCAGGCCAACGTCGAAAAGGAATACGGGCCTACGGTCGCGTTCCTTGTCGCGTGGAGCTTCTGGGTGTCGAACTGGGTGGCGCAGGCGGCGGTAGCGATTGCCGCAGCGGCGGCGCTCTCTTTCGTCAGTCCGTCGCTTGGCGGCCAGGCTGCGATCGTCCCCATGGCAATCGGCTGGCTGGTGGTGCTCACCGCGATCAACGCGGCGGGCGTGCGCGCGGCGGGCAGTTTTTCGATCGTTACTGTTGCGATCAAGCTTATCCCCTTGCTGGCGGTGGTCTTCCTCTTTGTCGAACGCGGCGTCACCGGCGGAACCTTCGAACCGTTCGCGCCGCTGCCGGTGAACTTCGCCAACATCGCAACGGCGACGGCACTCACCTTTTTCGCCTTCACCGGATTTGAAACGGCAACCACCCCGGTCGGCAAGGTCCGCGATCCGGAGCGGACGATCCCCCGGGCGCTGATCGGCGGCACGGCGTTTGTCGTTGTGCTCTATCTCATCGCTGGAACGGCGATCCAGATGCTGCTGCCGACCAGCGTTATCGTCGCGTCGCCGGCGCCCTTTGCCGATGCGCTGGTGTCGCGCTGGGGCACGACCGCCGCAACCGTGAGCGCGCTGACCCTGGCGGTTGCGGCCATCGGGTGCCTGAACGGCTTGATCCTCGGCACCGGAGAGCTTGGTTACGCGATGGCACTGCGCGGCGAAATGCCCGCGGCCATGGCAAAGACGCGCGGAAGCAACACGCCCGTCGTCGCGCAGATCGTGGCCAGCGTCCTCAGCATCATTCTGCTGCTTGCCAACAGCAGCCGCGCCACGGCCCACCTCTTCACGTTCATCATTCTGCTTTCAACCGCCGCGATGGTCATGCTGTATCTCACCTCCGCGCTTGCGGCGTGGCGGTGCAGCCCTGCCCCCGCGCAGCGTTTTCTAATTGCGGTCGCCATCCTGTTTATTGCCTTCGCGACTTACGGCATTGGCCTCGAGGCGAGCCTGTGGTGCCTGGTGCTGCTTGCGATCGGCCTTGTCGTTCGCGCCGTGATGTTCCGGCTCAATCGGCGAACCGCAGCGGGCACGACGCAGTAGGCGGTTCCTGCTTACTTCACCCGCGTCCACACCTGCGATTTGCAGCCGATGCCGCCGAGGAGGCAGCCTTTCCCTTCCAGCGTGTCGGCATCGATGATCGTGACCGTGCCGTGGAAGGTGCGGTTGATGTCGGGGACGTAGACCTTGCCTTTCCAGCGGCCTTCCTGCTGCTCCTCGAAATCCTGGAAGAGCTGGCGGCCGATCAGCTGGTCCGTGCCGCCGCGCCGGGCATCGGCCTTGGCCTTGTCGTTTGCCCACACCACGACACCGCACATCTTGCCGTCGCATTCCCGCGCCTCGACATGAACGCTGTTCTTCGGATTCTTCCACGTGCCGTAGGTCCGCTCCGAAAGCGTCGCGTCCTGCGCCAGCGCAGGCGCTGAAAGAAGCACCATCGTCACCAACACCGATCGCATCATGGCTACCGCCTCCCGAACAGCTTCTCGATATCTCCGCGCGCGAGCTTAACATAAGTCGGGCGCCCGTGGTTGCATTGGCCCGAATGGGGCGTCGCCTCCATTTCGCGCAGCAGCGCGTTCATTTCCGTGACGCTGAGCGAGCGGCCCGCGCGCACCGAGCCGTGACAGGCCATCGTCGCGAACACCTCGTCGAGCCGTTCCTTGAGGCTGTGTGCCGCGCCGAGGCTGGTGATGTCGTCGGCAAGATCGCGCACCAGCGCCTTGGGGTCGGCATTGCCGAGGATCGCGGGCGTGGCGCGGACGAGGATCGCCTCCGCGCCGAAGCGCTCGATCTCCAGCCCCATCTCTGCAAGCTCGGCTGCGTGCGCTTCGAGCCCGTCGCATTCCGCCTCGTCGAGTTCCACGACTTCGGGGAGGAGCAAGGCTTGCGACCGGACACCGCCACCCTCCATCGCCCGCTTCATCTTTTCGAGCGTCAGGCGTTCGTGCGCGGCGTGCTGGTCAACGATGACGAGCGAATCCGCCGTCTCCGCGACGATCCAGCTGCCGTGCACCTGCCCGCGCGCGGCGCCGAGCGGGAATGCGGTGAGGTCCGCGTCACGACTTTCGGCGTAGACCGGCGAAGGCGTTTCGGCGCGGGCCTGCGGCGGTGCGTTGAACCGGAAGCTGTGATCACCGAACATCGCGGGACGCACGGGCACGGGTGCCACGATCGGTTCCGGCCGGAACGCGGAGAGCGCGGCTTCCGAGACCGTGGTCGCAGCATGGCCGCTGCCGCTGTCGAGCGCATGGCGGAGCCCTGAGACGATGAGACCGCGCACCAGCGCCGGATCGCGGAAGCGCACCTCGGTTTTCGCGGGATGCACGTTCACGTCGACGAAGTCGAAGGGCACGTCGAGGAACAACGCCAGCACCGGGTGCCGATCGCGCGCGAGGAGATCGCGGTAGGCGCCGCGCACCGCGCCGAGCAGCAGCCGGTCCTTCACCGGACGTCCGCCGACGAACAGGTACTGGTGGTCCGCCGCGCCTCGGCTGTAGGTCGGCACCGCCGCGAGTCCGCCGAGGCAAAGCCCGTCGCGCACCAGATCGATTGCGACGGCGTTATCGGTGAACTCCTGCCCCAATATGGCCGCGAGCCGCGCCACGCGCGCGCTTTCGAGCAGATCGGCCGAAGGCTGCGCATCAAGGAGCCGGCGGCCTTCGTGGCTTACGCTGAACCCCACATCGGCGCGCGCCATCGCGAGGCGGCGCACGGTATCGAGGCAGGCGGCAAGCTCCGCGCGCGCCGATTTCATGAACTTGCGCCGCGCGGGCACCTTGCCGAACAGGTCGGCGACCGAAACGCGTGTGCCCTGCGGCAGCGAGGCCGGGCCGTCGCGCTGGATGGCGCCGTGGTCCACCTCGATCTCCCACCCCTCCCCGCTTGCCGTCCGGCTGGCGATGCGGAAGCGGCTGACGCTGGCGATCGAGGGCAGCGCCTCGCCGCGGAAGCCCATCGTGGCGATGGCTTCGAGATCTCCGGTCGGCAGTTTCGACGTGGCGTGGCGTTCGAGCGAGAGGTGGAGGTCATCCGCGTCCATACCGGAGCCGTTGTCGGTGACGGCGATGAGATCGAGGCCGCCGCCTTCAAGCTCGACGGCGATTCGCGTCGCGCCCGCATCGAGCGCGTTTTCGACGAGTTCCTTCACCGCGCTTGCGGGACGCTCGACGACTTCGCCGGCGGCGATGCGGTTGACGAGGTCTTCAGGCAGGCGGCGAATGGACATGGCCGCCACTTCGTAGCAACGATCGCAAGGCTTTGTTAGCGGTTCGTCGCGTATTGCGTGGTGAAAGCCGCGTTAACCACGGAAGCGACGCCAATGCGCCCCTTGCACTTCCCTGCGACAACACTGCATATGCAGGCCAACGCGCGTCCACACGCATAAAAGAGAAGAACTCCATGCTCAGCCGCATTTTCGGTTTTCTTGCCCAGGATATGGCCATCGATCTCGGTACGGCCAACACGCTCGTCTACGTGCGCGGGCGCGGTATCGTGCTCAACGAGCCGTCGGTGGTCGCGATCGAGACGATCAACGGCCGCAAGATGGTGAAGGCTGTCGGCAACGACGCCAAGATGATGATGGGCAAGACGCCGGGCAACGTGGAAGCCATCCGGCCGCTACGCGACGGCGTGATCGCCGACATCTATGTCGCCGAGCAGATGATCAACCACTTCATCAAGAAGGTGCACACGCGGAAGTTCGGCAATTATCCCGAAATCGTGATCTGCGTGCCCTCGGGCTCAACGAGCGTCGAGCGCCGCGCCATCCGCGACGCCGCGAACAACGCGGGCGCGAGCCAAGTGTATCTGATCGAGGAGCCGATGGCCGCCGCGATCGGTGCCGGACTGCCTGTGACAGAGCCGATCGGATCGATGGTCGTCGACATCGGCGGCGGCACCACCGAGGTCGCCGTGCTTTCGCTGCGCGGCCTCGCCTACACGACCTCCGTGCGCGTCGGCGGCGACAAGATGGACGACGCCATCGTCAGCTACGTCCGCCGCAACCACAACCTTCTGATCGGTGAGGCCACGGCCGAGCGCATCAAGAAGGAAATCGGCACGGCGAAGCCGCCGCTCGACGGCGTCGGCGTAACACTGGAGATCAAGGGCCGGGACCTGATGAACGGGGTCCCGAAGGAAATCACCATCAATCAGGCGCAGATCGCCGAGGCGCTTTCGGAGCCGGTTTCGGCGATCGTCGAGGGCGTGCGTCAGGCGCTTGAAAACACCGCGCCGGAGCTTGCCGCCGACATCGTCGATCAGGGCATCGTGCTGACGGGCGGCGGCGCGCTGCTCGGCCAGCTCGACGAGGTGCTGCGCGACGCGACCGGCCTTCCCGTCACCGTTGCCGACGATCCGCTGACCTGCGTTGCGCTCGGCACCGGCCGCGCGCTCGAAGAGCCGATCTTTCGCGGCGTCCTGACCACCGCACTCTAGGGAGTCGCTGCGGATGGCGTGGCCACCCCGCAGATCGAGCGGGCGGAGTTCGCGCCGGCAACGCAACATCGCGCTTCTGGGACGCGCGGCGACGATCGCCGCCGTTGCCGTTGCCGCGATGCTGCTGGTGCTGAGCCGTGCCAGCCCTGACCGTTATTCCGCGCTGCGCAGTGGCGCGGCCGATCTCGTTGCGCCACTCTGGACTGCCATTCTGATACCGCTTGCCGAGGTTCAGGCCGCGGCGGGTTCGGTCGCCGACTATTTCAAGGCGGTCGAGAAGGTGCGACTGCTCGAAGGCCGCGAGCGCATGTACCAGATCGAGCGCGAGCGGCACGCGCAGGCACTACACGAGAACCGCGAACTCAAATCGCTCCTCAAGGTCTCCGAACCGGCACGCGAGCGCATCGGCGTATTCGCGATCTCCGGCTCCAGCACCGGCGCCTATGTCCGCTACGCGCTTATCAGCGGCGGCGCGCGGCACGCGATCGAACCCGGCCAGCCCGTGCTCGCGGCCGCGGGCCTCATCGGCCGCACGGTCGATGTCGGCAAGCGCGCCACACGCGTGATGCTGCTCACCGACGTATCGAGCCGCGTGCCCGTGCGCGTCGTGCGCACCGGGCTTCCCGCGCTCCTTATCGGCAAGAACCTGCCGCTGCTCGACGTCGACCTCTCGGGGCCCTCCAATTCCGAAGTCCGTATCGGCGACCGGCTCGTCACTTCGGGCGACGGCGGCCTGTTTCCGCCCGGCCTTACCGTGGCAACCGTCGTCAGCGTTTCCGGCGACATGCCCGAAGCCCGCCCGGCAGCAACACCCGACGGGCTCGACTATGTGATCGTCGAACGTCCCTACATGCCGCCCATGCCGCTTCCCGAAGAGCCGACGCAGGCGCGCGAGGCCCATCCCGAAGCCGTGATCCAGCAACAGGTAGCGGAATGATCACGACGCCGTGGCACCAGATGACCGCGCGCGAGCGGGCACGCTGGATTTTCGATCACTGGAAACTGGCGATCCCGCTGATCGTCGTCGTCATCGCCTATATGATGATGACGCTGCCGATGTTCGCGCCGCTGCCGGTGATGCCCAATCTCGCGCTGCTGCTCGTGCTGCTCTGGACGCTCTACCGCCCGCAGCAGATGCCCGAATGGACCGGCCTGCCGATGGGGCTTGCCGGCGACATCCTGCTCGGAACGCCCGTCGGCGCGAACGGACTGCTCTTGCCGCTGTTCATGATGCTTGTGCGCTATGCCGACGTGTATGTGCGCCGCGCGAGCTGGGTCGGCGACTGGCTGTTCAGCATCCCCTTGCTGTTCGTGTACCATCTGGCGCTGTGGAGACTTTGCGCACTCGTCGCGGACCCGTTCCCCTTCCTGCCGCTTGCGACGCAGACGGCGGCGACGATCGCCGTGTACCCGTTCGCCGCGCACTTCTTCGCGCGGATCCAGCGTAGGTGGGCGCCATGAAGCTCACCTCCGAAGCCGCGCGCGAGCAGATGTTCACGCGCCGCACGCTCTTTGTGGGTGCGGCGACCGGCGGCCTCGGCCTGCTGCTCGCCGGGCGCATGGCGTACCTCTCGATCTTCGAGCAGGAGAAATACAAGCTCCTTGCCGAGGACAACCGCGTTTCCGTGCGCCTGATCCCGCCGCGGCGCGGCTGGATCGTCGACCGCAACGGCAAGCCGCTCGCCGTCAACCAGCCCGATTACCGGCTGGAGATGATCCCCGAGCAGATCGCCGACCTCGAACAGACGCTCGCCGATCTCACGCGCCTGCTCAGGCTGCCGCCCGAGGAGGTCGCGCGGATACGCGATGCGGCGGCGACACAGCCGAAATACCTCCCGATTCAGGTCGCCGCAGGCATCAGCTGGAACGATTTCGCCGCGATCAACGTGCGCCTGCCCGATTACGACGGCGTGCAGCCGGTGCGCGGCTTCACGCGCTACTACCCCGATGGCGATGCCGTCGGCCATCTGCTCGGCTATGTCGGCGCACCCACGCGCGAGCAGTATCTCGCGGCGGACCGCGATCCGCTCTACCTGCACCCCGCTTTCAAGCTCGGCAAGGACGGCATCGAGAAGGTGCTCGACGTGCCCCTGCGCGGCAAGGCGGGTGCGCGCCGCGTGGAGGTGAACGCGCGCGGCCGTGTGATCCGCGAACTCTCCACCGTCAACGACACGCCCGGCCAGACGGTGAAGCTCACCATCGATCGCGACCTCCAGTCCTTCGCTGCGCGCCGGCTCGGGCCCGAATCCGGCAGCGTCGTCGTCCTCGACGTGTGGACGGGGGACGTGCTGACGCTCGTCTCCATGCCCGCGTTCGATCCCAACACGTTTTCCGACGGCATCAGCCACAAGGAATGGAACGCGTTGATGTCGGACGATCACAATCCGCTCATCAACAAGACCGTGCAGGGCCTTTATCCGCCGGGATCGACCTTCAAGCCGGTGACGGCGCTTGCCGCGCTCGAATACGGGATCAGCCCGGACGCCACGGTGCACTGCCCCGGCGCCTATTACCTCGGCAGCCACCGCTTCGCCTGCTGGCGGCGCGGCGGGCACGGCACCGTGAACCTCGACAAGAGCATCTTCCAGAGCTGCAACGTCTATTACTATACGCGCGGCCGCGAGATCGGCATCGAGCGGATTGCGAGCATGGCGAAGCGCCTTGGGCTTGGGCAT
>JAEULI010000102.1 GCA_016793845.1 Sphingosinicella sp. | reverse complement strand
ACGCGGCAGCGCTCGATATGGCCGAGGAAGCGGTCGCCGATGCCGACACCGTCCGCAGCGCCCGCGATGAGGCCGGGGATGTCGGCGAGCACGAACTCGCGGTCGCGGTGCAGCACGACGCCGAGCTGCGGCTTCAGCGTCGTGAACGGATAGGCGCCGACCTTGGCGTTGGCATTGGTCACGGCATTGATGAAGGTGGATTTGCCCGCGTTCGGCAGGCCAAGCAGGCCCGCGTCGGCCAGCAGCTTCAGCCGCAGCCATACCCACATTTCCTCGCCGGGGATGCCGGGCTGCGACTGGCGCGGCGCGCGGTTCGTCGAGGTCTTGTAGGAGGCGTTGCCGCGCCCGCCCATGCCGCCGTTCAGGAAGGTGATACGCTCGCCGACCGTGGTGAGATCGGCGAGCAGCGAATGCTCCTCGTCGTCGGCAAGGATCTGCGTGCCCACGGGGACGGAGATCACAAGATCCTCGGCCGATGCGCCGGTCTGGTTGCGGCCGGCGCCGCCTTCGCCGCGCGGCGCCTTGAAATGCTGGCGGTAGCGGAAGTCGATCAGCGTGTTGAGGCCCTCGACAGCTTCGAAAATGATGTCGCCGCCCCTGCCGCCGTTGCCGCCGTCCGGTCCACCCTGCTCGATGAACTTCTCACGGCGGAACGATACGGCACCGGGGCCGCCGCCGCCGGAGCGCAGGTAGATCTTTGCCTGATCGAGAAACTTCATGCCGCTTCCCTATACATGCCGACGCGATCTAGCCAGCGTTCGCGTGACAGGCGGTATTCCACCGAGTCGATCTCGCAGTCGCGCGCCCGGCAATAGTGGGGCACGATCTCTCCCGTGGGCACAAAGCCGAGCTTTCTCAGAACCTTGCCAGAGGCCGGGTTGTCGATGAAGTGGCCCGCGCCGAGCATGTCGTTGCGAGCGCCGAGGAAGGCGGCCGCGATGATCGCTTCGGCGGCTTCGACCGCGATGCCCTTGCCCCAGTGGCGCCGTGCCACCCAATAGCCGATCTCGGGAATGGTGATCTTGTCGTTCCACCTTCCGAAGCCGACACTGCCGACGAGTTGCGGCGCGCCGTCCGTGCGCAGGAAGATGAGGCTGCTCGCCTCGTGCGGGGGCGTTTCGGCGTCCCTTGCGATCTTCTCGCGCGCGTCTTCGATGCCGTAGGGCCACGGCGCGGTCGCGAGGTTGCGGACGATCGCCGCGTCGGCGATCGTAGCGGCCAGCGCCGCAGCGTCCTCCGGCCACGCCGGCCTTAGAAACAGCCGTCTCGTTCTTGCAAACATCTCTCGCTCCATGCCCGATCGGGAAGGGGAGAGACGAAAAAAGGGAGATGGCGACCCATCTCCCTTTCCCTGTGCGTATGCACCAGATTCAGGGGCCGCCTACCCGGCGGCCGTATATCAAGCGGGCCGCCTCGCTATTCCGCTGCCATCGGCATTGGATCGACGCTGACGAATTTGCGTCCAAGCTTGCCGTCGTGGAACGCTACGCGGCCTTCGACGAGCGCGAACAGCGTGTGGTCCTTGCCGATGCCGACATTACGGCCCGGGTAGAACTTGGTTCCGCGTTGACGGACGAGAATGTTGCCAGCGAGCACGTCCTGCCCGCCGAAGCGCTTCACGCCAAGACGCTTGCCTGCCGAATCGCGACCGTTGCGCGACGAACCGCCAGCTTTCTTATGTGCCATGGTTCAAACTCCTCTTTTACTCGGCGTCGGTCTTGGCAGCGGCCTTCGCAGGCGCGGCCTTCTTGGCCGGGGCCTTCTTCGCAGGCTTTTCAGCCGGCTCGGCGGCGGCGGCTTCCACGGCCGGTGCGGCTTCCGCCTTCGCGGCCTTCGGCGCCTTCGCAGCGGCCTTGCCGATCGCGGTGATCTTCAGCACCGTCAGCAGCTGGCGGTGGCCGTTACGGCGGCGATAGCCGTGGCGGCGCTTCTTCTTGAAGACGATGACCTTGTCACCCTTGGGCTGCGCCACGATCTCGGCAGAAACGACCTGACCAGCCACGTCCTTGAGTTCGCCGCCCTCGCCGATGGCAAGAATATCGCCCAGCTGGACGGTTTCGCCGACTTCGCCCTTCAGGCGGTCGACTGTGATCTTCTGTTCGGCGGCAACGCGATACTGCTTGCCGCCCGTGCGCACGACTGCGAACATGGCTTTGGCTACCTTAGGCCCAGAAATTGAACAACAGACACCCGCGCGTGGAAACACGCCGATGCCTGCGGAAAGCGCAGCTAGCTACTGGCCGTGGGCGCGAATGTCAACCGATTCAGCACAGCTTTCGCCATCAATGGCGATGCCGTGATTTCAGCCGATAGCTGCCGTCCGGCATCCGCTCGAACATCTCGGAAACCGCGGGGTGCAGCACAGGTGCACGGCTCTCGTCGGGCAGCAGGTTCTGCTGGCTGACATAGGCCACGTAGGTCTGATCGTCATTCTCGGCGAGCAGGTGATAGAAGGGCTGATCCTTCGCCGGGCGGATGTCTTCGGGAATCGCTTCCCACCATTCCTCGGTGTTGGCGAACTCCGGATCGACATCGAAAATAATGCCGCGAAACGGGAAAAAGCGGTGCCGCACCACTTCGCCGATGCCGAAGCTGGCGGTGGTGACAGGCTCGCCAAAGGGCGGCAGCAGACGCGGCGTGAGAGCGGCGGGGGGAGCAGTAATGGACTTCGCGGTACGCATACAGGGAATATAAGGGCCTGCAGCTCCTCTGCAAAGGCTGCGCGTCGGTCTGTCCGGCGCCGTTCAATATGAAAGAGTCGCAGCCGCAGCCGACTCGCTCAAGCTGCAGGCTGCAAACGAAAGCGCTCGAGGCCTGTGTCCGCATAGGAAACGCCCTCGGCACGCAGCGCCTCGGGGCAGGCCTCGTCCCGAATCCGCGCCGCAAGCAGGTGGGCAAGCGCCGGCGCCGTCTGGATGCCGTAGCCGCCCTGGCCGGCAAGCCAGTAGAAGCCCGGCAAGTCACAGTCTGGCCCGGCGATCGGCAGCCGGTCCCGCGTGAACGTGCGGAGACCCGCCCAGCTGTGCCGAACGCGCCGGACCTGAAGCGTCGTCGCTGTGCAGACCCTGTCGACCGCGACGGCGATGTCCCATTCGTCCGGCTGCGCGTCGCATGGCTCGCAGGCCGTTTCGTCCGCGGGCGAGAGCAGAAGCGCGCCCGCGTCCGGTTTGAAGTAGAAGTTTTCGTCGATATCCATCACGAACGGCCAGCGCGCGATTTCCATGTCCGCGGGCGGATCCACGAGGATAGCGGTGCGCCGAAACGGCTGCACGTAGCTGGCCCTTGATCCGGCCATGGCGGCGACGCGGTCGGCCCATGCGCCGGCTGCGTTCACGACGATCGTGCTCGTAAAAACGCCCGCTGCCGAGCGTAGCGTCCAGCGGCCGTCCTGATAGTCGAGGCCTTCAAGTCCCGACCGCGTCGCCAGGGCGCCTCCGTTTCGCCGAAATGCGCGCAGATAGCCCTGTTGCAGGGCATCGACATCGATCGCGAGCGCGCCGGGCTCATAAACCGATGCCGCCACATAAGGCTCGGCGAGCAGCGGACAGAGGCGCCGCGTGGCGGCGGCATCCATCCACGTGGTGAGAGGCGCGATATCCGGCCGTTCAAAGAAGGCCTCCAGGCGCCCGAGTTGGTCCGCGCGGGCAACAAACATGTTGCCGAGCGGTGAAGCCAGCGCATGGTCGGCGAAGCCGTCAGGCGGCGTGGTGAGAAAGTCCCGGCTGGCGCGCGACAGGGCGCGAACGGTTTCATTGCCGTAGATGGCCGTGAAGACCGCCGCGGACCGCCCCGTCGCGTGATAACCCGGTTGATCTTCCCGTTCGAGGAGCAGCACCCTGTGGGTCGAGGACAGTGCGCTTGCGATTGAGGCGCCGGCCATGCCGGCGCCGATTACGGCAATGTCGAATGCTGCGTCGGGAACCGTGATCATGAAGCGGCCCGCAACTCCCGCGTCTTCTGCAGGTCGATCGACCAGGCCCCGCTGCGTTCCTCGACGACGACACCGTAGTGGGTGCGGGCGTCCTCGGCGGTGAGGAACTCGTTGCGGACATCGCTGAGCACAAGCTCCGGATCGCGTTCGCTGGCCTTGCCCCACGCCCCGCCGCCGCCGGTGATGACGCGGAACAGCGTGCCCTCCCCGAACGGCCCGATGGAGCCGATGCGCTTGTTGTAGACAATGCGCTCGCCGTCCACCGGCATCACGGTGAGGCTGCCGTGATCGCCGTCCGTGCCGTCCTTGAAGCCTGCGGCCGTGGTATCGGCGGTGTTTTCGATGACGAAGGAGGCGTAGACGCCGTCAGTGAGACACCTGTAGTCCTTGCGAACCCCCATGCCGCCCCGGAACTTGCCGACACCCGCGACTTCGGGCGCGAACTCGAACAGCTCGACGCGGAACGGATGACGCGTCTCGGTGATCTCGATCGGCGTGTTGGGCAGATCGCCGTTGCCGGTCAGCTGGTTGGTCGCACCGTCTCGGTCGATCAGCGCGCCGTTGCCGCCGTGCATCGGGTCCATCATCACGAATGGCTTGCCGTGGCGCGACTGGCTGCGCGAGAAGAACGCACCGGTCAGCTGATAGCCGCCGGCCGGGCACTTGTCCGGCACGATGTTCAGGAAGCACCGGAACATCATGTCCATCAGGCATTCGATGACATAGCCGTACGAGTCGGTTGGTGCGGGCCACACCGGATTGACGATCGATTCCGGCGGCAGCTCGAAATCCAGGCACTTCGTGTGGCCGGCGTTGCAGGGATCGAACGGCAGCAGGATGCCCTTCAGCGACGATGCCAATATGCCCTTGGTGCATGGCGCGGGGAGGTTGATCGGCCCGCGCGCCGTGAGGCTCGAACCGTTCAGCGAGAAGTGCACGCGGTCGCCCTGGATCGTGACCTTCAGGCAGACGAGGAATTCGCCGTCTTCCTGCACGCCGTCGCTGTCGAGCCGAATGGAGGTGCCGTATTCACCGTCCGGCAATGCCGCGATCGTCGCGCGCATCGAGCGGTCTGTCTGGTCGATCACATAGTCCATCGCTTCGCGGATCGTCGCCGTGCCGTATTTGGCGCACAGCGACTGGATGCGCTCGCAGCCCTGCCTGCACGAGGCGATCTGTGCTTCAAGGTCGCCCTTCACGATTTCCGGCACGCGGACGTTGCAGTCGATCAGATCCCAGAGACCCTGGTTCTTGACGCCCCGTTCCACGATCTTCTGGTGCCGGAAGCAGAGGCCTTCCTGAAACGTATCCGTCGTGTCCGGGCACCAGCCGCCCGGATTCTTGCCGCCGACGTCCGCCCAGTGCGCGGCGGTTCCGCAGAAGGCGACGAGCTCGCCTTCGAAGAACACCGGCATGTAGACGTTGGTGTCGGAGATATGTGTTCCGGTTTCGAACGGATCGTTGACGATGAGGACGTCGCCTTCCGCGAAATTGCCCTTCCACCTTGCGATTCCGGCGCGCACGGCCTCCGGGAACGCTTGGCTGAACACGATCACGCCCGGGGTTTCCGCCCACATGTCGCCGTTCGCCGACATGATGGTGACGCTGAAGTCCTGGACTTCATAGAGCAGCGGATTGAAGGCCGTGCGGATCATGGTCTTCGCCATTTCCTCGGTCGCGGCCACGAGGCGGTTGCGGATGATCTCCGTCAGAACGACGTCTACTTTGCGCATGGTGTGTCTTCCCGCCTTTAGAGAGTGGGTTCGAGAACGAGATTGCCGAAGGTGTCGCAGGTGGACTGCCATCCGGGCGGAACGATCGTCGTCATGGTCCATTCGTTGATGATCGCCGGGCCAGTGACGACCTGACCGGCCGAAAGCGCTTCGCGGTCGAACACGTCGGTCGGCACGGCCTTGCCGGTGCGCGGGAAATAGACCTCCAGCTGTCGCATCGCCGCACCCTGCGGCCTCTCCGGCATCGGCGCGATTTCCGGTGCGCGAACGCGCCCGATCGCGCGGCAGCGGATGGAGACCAGCTCCAGCGGGGCATCCGGCTCGCCGTGGCCATAGAGCCGGATATGCGAGTCCACGAAGCGTTGCCGCGCGCCTTCCAGAATAGACGCGGCATCCTGCCATGCATCCTCCAGATCGACCGTGATCGTGTATTCCTGATTCTCGAACCTGAGGTCGAAACGTTTCACACGCTCGATATCTTCGGCGGCGAAGCCGTACTGCCCGATGCCGCTTGCTGCCCGCGTTTCCAGCTCGTTCATCGTCGCGAGCGCGCCGGCGATGTGCGCGGCATCGAACGGCATGACTTTGGTGCGGACCTCGTCTTCCATGTAATCGGTGGTGAGGATACCCCACGCCGAGAAGTTCGCGGGTGCATTGGGCACGATCACCTTGGGTACTTCCAGCTCCTCCGCCACAGAGCAGGCGAACAGCCCGCCGCCGCCGCCGTAGGCGAGCAGCACGAACTCGCGGGGGTCGAGGCCGCGTTCGACCGTCTTGCTGCGAATGGCATTCGCCATGTTCGTCTCGGCGATCGAAACGATGCCTTGCGCGGCCGACTGAAGGTCGAGCCCCAAGGGCTCGGCGATCCTCTTTTCGATGGCCGCACGCGCGCCTTGGGTATCGAGCTGCATCCGGCCGCCGAGGAAATAGGCGGGATCGAGGCGACCGAGCGTGAGGTGCGCGTCGGTGACGGTTGGCTCCGTGCCGCCCCGCCCGAAACACACCGGCCCGGGCGAAGCGCCCGCGCTCTGCGGGCCGACCTGAAGGCCGCCACGATGGTCGAGCCACGCGATCGAGCCGCCGCCGGCGCCGATCGAAATGACATCGATCAGCGAACCGAGGATCGGCCGCTGCGCGATCTCGGCCTGGCTGCGTTCGAGCACGCGACCGTCCTCGATGATCGCGACATCATAGGTGGTGCCGCCGACGTCGGTGCAGATGACGTTCGCATAGCCGAGGCGATCGCAGAGGAACTTGGCGCCGATCACGCCGCCGGCGGGCCCGGACATCAGCGTGCGGATCGGCTTCCGGCCTGCGGTCTTCGCATCCACGACGCCGCCGCTCGATTGCATGATCGCGAGCGAGCGCATGTAGTTCGCGTCAGTGAGCTTGTTTTCGAGGTTGGTGAGGTACGTCTGGACCGTGGGCTGGATGAAGGCGTTGAGCACCGTCGTCGAGGTTCGCTCATATTCGCGCCATTCCGAGGCGATCTCGTGCGAGACTGAGATCGGCACGTGCGGGTGACGCGCGAGGATGCGCTGCCTTGCCGCGATCTCGTGTGCGGGCTGGGCATAGGCGTGCAGGAAGCAGATCGCGATGGCTTCCGCGCCGCGCGCCAGCAGCAGGTCGACCTGTGCATCGACCGCTTCAAAATCGATCGGCGTCAACACTTCGCCGTTGAAGGCCATACGCTCGGGAATTTCGAGGCGCAGCGAGCGCTCGACAAGCGGCGGTGCCGCTCTGTGCAGGAAATTGTAAACGGGTTTTCTGCCGCCGCGGCCCATCTCCAGAACGTCGCGGAAGCCTTTCGTGGTCAGCAGGCCGACCTTCGCGCCCTTTTCCTGAACAAGCGCGTTCACGCCGACGGTCATGCCGTGGAAGATCTGCTGGATGCTCTCGATATCGACATCGAGACTTTCGATGCCCTTGAGGAACTGCTCGTGCAGCTTGTCCGGAATCGACGGGATCTTCTCCACGCGGGCGGCACCGGTAGCCTCGTCCATCAAAACGAAGTCCATGAATGTGCCGCCTACGTCCACGGCGACCCTATAGCGATCCTGTGTCATGCGCTCCCGCTCTCGATAGTTTGTCCGCAAGCCCGGCCGGGCTTGCGAACGATGAACTCAGTCCATCGAAGGAAGCGGGGTGCAGGCCTCATTGCAAGGTTGCACATGGGGGATACCCCAAAGCCGTTCCGGCATGTGCCTCGACTATGGGGGATCACCCAACATTTGGCTTGGACCACCCGCCGTTCGCCCCGACTATTGTTCGCGGATACTCGTTCACAAGTATCGGTTGCTCATAAAAAGGGGGAATATGATGGATACCGTTCGAACGCGGATTCTGGCTGCCGTTTCGTTGGCTGGCCTACTTGTTGCTGCTGCACCGGCCGTGGCTGCCGAGCCCGAGCAGGGCGAAATTGTCATCACGGCGCGCAAGCGCGCGGAAAGCCAGATCGAGGTTCCCGACGCCGTCACGGTCTTCACGGCACAGACCATCGAGAACGCCGGCATCAACGACGTCACGGATTTCGCCAACCTTACGCCCAACATGTTCTTCACGCCGACGTACAGACCGGCGGAAATGCAGATGACGATCCGCGGCATTCCGACGGCACAGGGCGGGGAGGCCCCAGTCGCGGTGGTGATCGACGGTGTGCAGGTTTCGCATCCAACTTTCGTCAATCAGGAACTGCTGGATATCGAACAGATCGAGGTGCTGCGCGGTCCACAGGGCTCGCTCTATGGCCGCAATGCCATTGGCGGTGCGCTCAACATCACGACGCGGCGCCCGACCAACGAACTTGAAGGGATGGTTCGCGCCTCCTACGCCAGCGGTAAAGACATTCGCGTCGGCGGCGCGATTTCGGGCCCGCTCGTCAAGGACAAACTGTTGTTCCGCCTCGCTGCCTCGATGCGCGACTATGAAGGCCAGCTGCGCGATCAGACCGCGCGCGATGGCAACCGCAAGGCGGATTACGACGAGAACTACCTCGTGAAGGTGGGTCTCATCTTCACGCCGACCGACCGGCTGGAGGTCAATCTCAGGGGCAATTACATGCACCAGCGTGCGGGCGCGCCGTCGCTCGAGATGGTGGGGAATGCCAATTTCGATGACTATGGCACATCGCTGCTGAACCGTAACGTACTGACGTACGACAAGCGTGAGATCTACGATCTCTCGCTCAAAGCCGATTATGATTTCGGCAGCGCGATGCTCACATGGATCACCGGTTACAGCCGTAGCGACGCGCATTTGTTTGGTGACGCGGATTTCTCGCCAGCGCCGATCCTGCTTCAGGATCTCGACCTGACGGTGAAGGCATTCACGCAGGAGCTGCGGCTGTCCTCGCAGGGCGAAGGTTGGCTGCGGTGGCTCGTCGGCCTCTATTATCAGAAGCGCGACACTGATAACTTCCTGCTCATCCCCTTCGACGACGGCACGGGCCAATCGAACGGCACCTTCGCTATTCAGAGCTTCGATGCAGGCACGAGCAAGTCGATCGCGGCGTTCGGTTCGATGAGCGCCGATGTCTCCGATGACCTCGAACTCACGCTTGGTATGCGCTACGACCGCGACAAGCGCCGGTCTGTGGATACGGCGATCGGTGCGGCCTCCGAGGCCGGCGATACCTTCGAGGCTTTCCAGCCGAAGCTGCAGCTGAAATACAAGATCGCCGACGATCTCAACGTGTTCGCGAGCTATGGGCGCGGCTTCCGGTCCGGCGGCTTCAACGCGTTCTTTGCCGCCGGCACCGACCGTCAGTTCGACAAGGAAACCTCCGACAGCTTCGAGATCGGCATGAAAGGCGATTTTCTGGATCGCCGCCTGACGTTCTCGGCATCGGCATTCCACATCAAGTTCGACAATCAGCAGTTCTTCTTCATCACTGTGAGCCCGCCGTCGCAGTACGTCGTGAACATCGGCAAGGTGGATATTTCCGGCCTTGAAGTTGAACTTGCCGCGCGCCCGACGTCGCAGCTCACCATCAACGCGGGTTTCGGTCTTTCGGATGCGACGATTAAACGGTTCAGCGATGCTGCGCCTGCACTTTACAGGGACAATCGCGCGCCGCAGAGCCCCGCGTACACGGCGAGCTTCAGCATGGATTATGTGATCCCGCTGGCGGACGAGTTCGACGTTCGCTTCAACGGCAGCTTCGTGCGGCGTGGCTCGATCATGTGGGATGCCGCCAATACGCTACGGACGCCCGCGAAGAACCTCATCAACGCGCGCCTGTTTGTCGAACGCAGCGGGCTTTCGATCGGCGCCTACGTGGATAACCTGACGAACGCGCGCTATACGACGCAGGCGCTCGCCAATTCCTTCGGAGACGGTTTGCATTCGCGCATTCCGAGCCCGAGGCGTCAGTTCGGTGTTCAGGGCTCCTACAAGTTCTGATTTCCAGATCCAATCATGGTGCCTTCGCCGCAAGCGTGGCGGAGGCGCCATGCGTTTTCCACCGGATGCGGAGGGTTACTTGACTATGCATGAGGGGCGGGACGTGCGCATTTTCGGCGCAGGCGATGTGTGGGAGCATCTTTCCTACGAAGCCTGCATCGCGGCGATGCGTGATGCCCTGGTGGCGTTTTCCGAAGGACGTGCGCCCAGTGTCCCCCGCACCTTTCTCGATCTCGCGGGCGGCAACATGTTCGGCGCGATGGCGGGCAGTCTTGGTAGCGGTGACGTGTTCGGCGCCAAGCTGATCGGCCTTTTTCCCGGCAATACCAGGTATGGCAAGCCCTCGCACCTTGGCCTCGTTGCGTTGTTTGATCCCTTGGATGGCAGCCTCTCCAGCCTCATCGACGCGGCGGCGCTCACTGCGATCAGGACGGCTTCGGCGAGCGCTGCAGCGACAGATGCCCTTGCCCGGCCGGATGCCCGAACGCTCGCCGTGCTGGGATACGGCGAGCAGGCTGAGACACATATCCGGGCGACCCTCGCCGTGCGCCCGATCGAGAACATCCGCGTGTGGGGCCGTGATCCCGAACGCTGCGCGCACTTTGCCGATCGTATCGCGGCGGCGTGCAATGTTCCGTGCTCACCCGCTGCCGATATCGCGCGCGCTGTGGCCGCTGCCGATATCGTCTGCACGACGACGGCGGCAGTCGAACCCATCCTCTACGGCCGCTGGATCGCGCCCGGAGCGCACATCAATGTCGTCGGCTTTGCCGGAAACGATGCGGCGGAGATCGATGACGATCTGGTGCTCCGCGCGCGTTACATCGCCGATAGCCGCGCATCCGTTCTTGCCGAAGCTGGCGAGTTCCGTTCGCTGCTTCGAAATGGCGCGATTACTGACGCGCACATCGTTGCCGAGATCGGCGACGTTTATTCGGGACGCGCGGTAGGGCGAACGGGTGATGACGATATCACGCTGTATCGCTCTCTGGGCCACATCGTTCAGGATCTCGCAGCGGCACGCACCCTCGTTGATCTGGCAACCGGGGCGGCGCTTCGAAGCATCCGTTTGTGAAGGCCGATGCGAAAGCGCCTACACCCGCCATTCAAGATGCAGCGCAGCCGGCTGCCGGAATTCGAAGCCGCGAACATCCGCGGAGTGATCGGCCGAAAGGCGGATATCCGGGCAGCATTCGAGGATATGCCGAATGGCGGTGATGGCTTCGAGGCGTGCAAGGTTCGATCCCAGGCAGAAATGCGGGCCGAGTGCGAAACCCAGATGCTTCCGCACGTTCGTACGGTCCAGCCGGTACGCAGTGGGCTCATCGAAAACACGCGGGTCGTGATTGGCTGCGCCGAGCATACAATTGACGATGTCGCCTGCGCGAAACGTGGATTCGCCGAGGGAGAAATCCCGTACGACGTGACGCGTGGCGGATTGCACAGGCGAAAGCCATCGCAGTGTTTCCTCAATGGCCTGTGGAATGAGACCCGGGTTTCGACGCACGCTGGAAAGTGCATCGGGATGTGTGCACAGCGCATAAAGGCAATTGAGAACGACCGCTTCCACCGTCGAGATGCCTCCGAAGAAGACGATGGATGCATTCCTGCAGACCTCTGCATCGTCCAGCCGGTCATCGCTCCGGTCGTTGACGACCTGACTGAGAAGGCTGTCGTCGGGTGCTGCTCGTACCCGCGCGATGTGGTGTCGGATAAGGACATGGAATTCGCTGACGTACCCATGTGCACGCGACCGAACGTCTTCGCGCCGCGCGAAATTCGAAAGCGCCTGTTCGAACCCATCATACCAGAGGCGCAGTTTTGGCTCTTCTTCAAAGGGAATGTCGAACAGGGAAAGGATCGAGAGCACGGGCAGCCGGCTGGCATAGGCCTTGCGGAACTCGGCCTTGCCGCTGCCCACGATCCCGTCGAGAAGCAGCCGCGAACAGGCCTCCGTCTTCTGCTCCATGGACGCGCGTATGCGGGCCGGGCTGAAGGCGCCGCGGAAGCGCGATTTGAACCGCTCGTGCTGCGCGCCCTCCGTGGTCAGCATGTGTTCGCCGAACGTATCGAAAATCAGCGAATCCGGGGTTCCCGTTACGAAATCGTCGGAGTTGCGGAGGATAGCTTCCACCTCGCGGTAACCGGCGACGAGCCACATGCCCAACTCCGGCACCCAGCCCACGGAGGACTCCTCCTGCAGCGCCCGGAACGCCGGGTACGGATCGCGGTCGAGGGCCTCCGCCGTGATCTCAAGGCAAGGCGTTCGATCGTGCGTCATGGTGGTGCGAAGTCCTCATCCCGTTGTTTCAGCGAGATTAGGAGGTGTGGATTGAAGAGTCCCACCAGATATGCCATATTTTTTCTATTTTTCGGAGAATATGGATCAAACTTGTGTCAGAAATGACGAAGATAGCCATAACGCTCGACGCAGGTGACCGGAAAATTCTGCGAGAGCTGCAGCGAAACGCCCGGCTCAGCAACATCGACCTTGCAGCGCGCGTCGGCATGTCTCCATCCACGTGCCTGCGCCGCACGCGCGCTCTCGAAGAGGCGGGGATCATCAGCGCCTATGTCGCCGTCGTCGATCAGGCAGCGCTTGGGCCGAGCATTTCGCTCTACATCATGATCGATCTCGATCAGCGCATCGAAACGGACGCCAAGATGTTCTTCGATAGGATCGCCCGCGACGACAGGATCGTCGAATGCGTTGCGCTCACCGGAAACCACGACATACTGATCCGGGCGGTCGTTCGCGACATGGCAGACATGGCGCAGCTCACGATGGATACATTGCTCAAACTGCCGAGCGTGAGGAGCATCACGTCGAGCATCGTGATGCGGCCGATCAAACGGGCGGCTTCGCGATTGCCATGAAGGGAGGAGGAATGCCGATCCGCAGCCTGTTCCGGGCCATCTGTTCTGCGGGCGACAGACCTGCCGTCACGATCGGGCGTTCCACGAAGAGCACAGCCGCATGAAATTCCTGCCGCTCGGAACCGCTTCGGATGCGGTCGACAGACGGCGGCTGATCGATCTTGCGCTGACGGGCGCCCCGGCCGCGGCAGGCTCCACGATCATCACGGCGCCTGCCGGATACGGCAAGACGACACTGCTTGTGCAGATCAGGGATGAGCTTGAGCTTCTGGGCTTCCGGTCCGCATGGCTCAACTGCACAGTCGATCATGTCCAGCCCGCAGCGTTTCTTGTTGATATCGCGGCAAGTTTCCAGCGCGCGGGCATGTTTCCGTCCATGTCGGAATTCGGCCTCAGCGATATCGTGTCGTCGCTTTCCGAATGCGGCCCCGTCTCGATATTCATCGACGAGTATGAGTGCGCGAGTTCGGACGAGACGGACAGCTTCCTCGAATTCTTCATTCGCATG
>JAEULI010000156.1 GCA_016793845.1 Sphingosinicella sp. | reverse complement strand
GCGCTCGACATTTCCGAAAATCGCATCGCGCGGGTGCGGGAGAATCTGGAACGCACGGGGCTCTCGGCGGATGTCGTCGCGGGGGACGCGCTGAAGTGGAAACCGGCCGCGCCGCTCGATGCGGTGCTGCTCGATGCGCCCTGTTCGGGCACCGGCATCTTCCGGCGGCACCCGGACGTTCTGCACCTGAAATCGGCGCGCCAGATCGGCGAACTCGTGCGGATGCAGGCGGCGCTGATGGATCATGCGTTCGACATGCTGAAGCCCGGCGGGCGGATGCTCTACTGCGTCTGCTCGCTGGAACGCGATGAAGGCGAGTCGCAGGTCGCGGCGTTCCTTTCGCGGACGCCGTGGGCGCGCGCGCTTCCGGTGGATGCGGATAGCCTCCCGGCCGGAATCGCGCCGAATTCCGAGGGTTTCGTGCGCACGCTGCCCGGCCAGCTTGCTGCGGACGGAGGCCTCGACGGGTTTTTCATGGCGCGCATCGCGAGGGTTTGAGCCGCGAATTTGACCTCCCGGCTTGGGATGTTAAAGCCGGTCACATGCAGCAGCCTGTCCGTATCGCGCCCTCCATCCTTTCCGCTGATTTTGCCGATCTCGGCGCCGAGGTGCGGCGCATCGATGCGGCGGGCGCGGACTATATCCATGTCGACGTGATGGACGGGCATTTCGTGCCAAACATCACGATCGGACCCGCTGTGGTGAAGGCGCTGCGGCCGCACACGGCGAAGCCCTTCGATGTGCATCTGATGATCGCGCCGGTCGATTCGTTCCTTGAAGCCTTCGCGGCGGCGGGTGCGGACATTCTTTCGGTGCACCCCGAATCGGGGCCGCATCTGCACCGCACGGTCCAGACCATTCGCGCGCTCGGTAAGAAGGCGGGCGTGGTGCTCAATCCCGCAACGCCGCTCAGCGTGCTCGATTATGTGATCGAGGACCTCGACCTCGTGCTGGTGATGAGCGTGAACCCCGGCTTCGGCGGGCAGTCGTTCATCGACAGCCAGCTTCGCAAGATCGAGGCGATCCGCAAGCTGATCGATGCGACGGGCAAAACCATCGACCTCGAAGTGGACGGCGGCATCGACATGGCGACCGCGCCGCGCGCCATTGCGGCGGGCGCGGACGTGCTCGTGGCGGGCACGGCGACGTTCCGGGGCGGCCCGGATTCCTATGCGGCGAACATCGCGCGCCTCAGGGGAGGCGGCGCGGCGTGAGCGATGCGGGCGGCAGGGACGACGGTGGGCGTGATGGCCAGCGCCTGACGCGCGGGCGCGGCGCCGCGCGGACGCTCGGTGCGCGCCTTTCCGAAAAGCTCGCCCGCATCGGCTATGCGACGCCGCTCCACAACCGCAAGCTGCGCGGGCGTCCGCCGCTGAAACTGCTTGCGGTGACGACGGACCCGATCGTGGGCGATGTCGCTGCGGGGCGCGAGATCGCGGCGGGCAGGCTCAGCTTCGGTGGGCACACGGAAGCGGTCCGCACGCTCAACTTCGCGACCGCGCGCGCGCCGCTCGCGTGGCGCGAATGGGTGCACGGCTTCGAATGGCTGCGCGACCTTGCGGCGGCGAGCGACCGCAAGAAGGGCGCGATCGTCGCCGAACTCGTCGTCGAGGCGTGGCTTGCGAGCTACCGCGAGTATGACGAACTGGCGTGGCGTGCCGATCTTGCCGGGCGTCGGCTGATGTTCTGGCCGCTCTATGCGCCCTACATCCTGTCGCGCAGCGAGCCCATCTACCGCAGCCTCGTGCTCAACCATCTCGCCCGCGCCGCGCGCCACGTGGACCGCGCGTGCGAGAAGATGCCGGAGGGGATGCCGCGCGTGGAGGCAGCCGCAGGCCTACTCGCGGCGGGGCTGATCCTGCCCGAAGGCGCGGCGCGGACGGTGCGCGCCGAGAACGCGCTCAGGAAGGCGCTCGAAGACGTGCTGCTTCCGGGCGGCGGGGTCGCGAGCCGGCGGCCTTCGGATACGCTCGCGCTCCTCGAACGGCTGCTGACGCTCCGCGCCTTTTACGAGGCGCGCAAGACCGAGCTTTCCGAGGTGGTCGCCGAGGCGATCGAGACGGTGTCTTCGGGCGTGAAAGGGCTGCTGCTCGGCGACGGGCGGCTCGCATCGATCCACGGCGGCAACGTCTGCGCGCCGGAGCGGATCGCCAGGGCGCTCGCGCTCGTCGGCGGCAACGTGCGGCCGACGCGGAACGGCGCGGCGTCTGGCTTCCAGCGCATGGATGCTGGCAAGACCGTGATCGTCGTCGATGCTGGTCCGCCCCCCGCGAAAGATGTGGGCAGCGGCGCACATGCTGGAACGCTCGCCTTCGAGATGTCGGACGGCGACGCGCGCATGGTCATCAACTGCGGCGGCGCGGACGGCGCGGCGGCGGCGCTGCCGGATGCCCTCGAAGGCCTGCTGCGCACGACCGCGGCGCATTCCACGCTCATCGTGAACGACACCAATTCGACACGGCTGCTCGTTGGCGGCGGGCTCGGCAAGGGTGTCGGCGAAGTTGTCGTCACGCGCCACGAAAGCGAAGAGGGCTGCTGGCTCGACGCGACGCACGATGGCTATGCGAAGCGCTTCGGCGTCATCCACCGCCGCCGCATCTTCCTTGCCGCCGACGGGCGCGACATCCGGGGCGAGGATGCGCTCGAACCCGCGCGTGCCACGCGGCTGCTCGGGCGCCGCAAGGCGATCCCGTTCGACGTGCGTTTCCACCTCGCGCCCGGTGTCGAGGCGACGCCGACCGCGGACGGCAAGGGCGCGCTCGTGAAGCTCGCGGCGGGGCGCGTGTGGCAGATGAAGGTGCGCGGCGGCCGCCTGACGGTTGACGAGAGCATCTTCGTCGACGAAAGCGGCAAGCATCGCAGCGTGGCGCAGATCGTCGTCAGCGGCGAAACGGAAAGTGGCGGCGCGACGGTCAACTGGTCGTTCAAGCGCGCAAGCAAGTAACAGGCAGGACATACGATGAGCGAGATGCCGGTGAAGGTCACCCGGGCACTGATTTCGGTTTCGGACAAGACGGGCGTGGTCGACCTCGCGAAGGCGCTCGCGGCACGGGGCGTGGAACTGCTTTCGACCGGCGGCACGGCGAAGGCGCTGCGCGACGCCGGGCTCAGCGTGAAGGACGTGTCCGAGCACACGGGTTTTCCCGAAATGATGGACGGGCGCGTGAAGACGCTGCACCCGAAGGTGCACGGCGGGCTGCTGGCGCTGCGCGATCATCCCGAACACGCCGCCGCGATGCGCGACCACGACATCGCGCCGATCGACGTGGTGGTGGTGAACCTGTACCCGTTCGAGGCGACGGTCGCGAAGGGCGCGGCGCGCGACGAGATCATCGAAAACATCGACATCGGCGGGCCGTCGATGGTCCGCTCGGCGGCGAAGAACCATGGGTATGTCGCGATCCTCACCGATCCGGCCGACTATGCGGAGTTCATTGCGGCGCTGGAGGCGAATGACGGCGCGACCGATCTTGCGCTGAGGAAGCGGCTTGCGGCGAAGGCGTTCGCGGCGACGGCGGCCTATGACAGCGCGATCTCGTCCTGGTTCGCATTCGGCGATCAGGGCAAACTGTTCCCCGACACGCTGACGGTCGCGATGACGCGCGGCGACGAACTTCGCTACGGCGAGAACCCGCACCAGAAGGCGGCGTTCTATGCGCCGCGCGGGCCGCACACCAAGGGCATCGGGCAGGCCCGGCAGGTGCAGGGCAAGGAACTCAGCTACAACAATCTGAACGACGCCGACGGCGCGCTCGAACTCATCGCCGAGTTCAAGGATGCGGGTCCGGCGGTTGCGATCATCAAGCACGCGAACCCGTGCGGCGTAGCGACGGGCGCAAGCCTTGCCGATGCTTATGCGGCGGCGCTTGCGTGCGATCCCGTGTCGGCGTTCGGCGGCATCATCGCGGTGAACCGGCCGCTCGACGCGGCGGCGGCGGAGGCGATCACCGGTATCTTCACCGAGGTCGTCGTGGCGCCGGATGCCGATGAAGCGGCGCTTGCGATCTTCGCGAAGAAGAAGAACCTGCGCCTGCTGCTCACCGAGTTGCCGAACCCGGCGCGCGGCGGCCTTGCGCTCAAGACCATCGCGGGCGGCTATCTTCTGCAATCGCGCGATAATGGCGCGATCGGCGTCGATGACCTGAAGATCGTCACCGCGCGCCAGCCGAGCCCGCAGGAACTGGCCGACATGCTGTTCGCGTGGCGCGTGGCGAAACACGTGAAATCGAACGCTATCGTCTATGCGAAGGACGGTGCGACTGCCGGCATCGGCGCGGGGCAGATGAGCCGCCTCGATTCAGCGCGCATTGCCGCGTGGAAGGCGCGCGACGCCGCCGAGGCGGCGGGCTGGGCGCAGGCGAAAACGGTCGGCTCGGCGGTGGCTTCGGACGCCTTCTTCCCGTTCGCGGACGGCCTCCTTGCGGCGGCGGATGCGGGTGCGACGGCGGTGATCCAGCCGGGCGGTTCGATCCGTGACGACGAGGTGATCGCGGCCGCGAACGAGAAGGGCCTTGCCATGGCATTCACCGGGATGCGCCACTTCCGCCACTAGGACGAATCGTTCCGCTTTCACTTTGAAAAGCGTAGGCTCCGTGCTTCGCAACAGGGCGAGGGAGGAAGCCATGCGTGTTCTCTGTCTTGGCGTAGTGTTGGCGTTTTCGGCATCCACGGCGCTGGCGGCGGACATCAAGCTTTCGCCTGCCGATACGGCGGCGGCGTTCAAGGCGGCGGGGTTCGCGAAGAAGGGGAGCCGCTGGGAAGGCTGCGGCGATCCGGGCACGATGTCGTATACGCCCGGCGCAATCGAAACGGTGCGCGATATCAACGGCGATGGCCAGCCGGAAGCCATTATCACCGAAGGCAGCACTTACTGCTTCGGCCATACGGGCACGGGCTACACGATCGTCAGCAAGCAGGCGGCGGGCGGCTGGAAGGTCATCTCCGGCGGCTCCGGCATTCCGAACCTGCTCGCCACGAAAGGCGCGGGCGGCTGGCCTGACATCGAGATCGGCGGCCCCGGCTTCTGCTTCCCGGTCGAGCGCTGGAACGGCAAGGAATACCGGTTGCATCGCCATCAGTATGAAGGCAAGGCCTGCCGTCCCCCCAACTGATCCGACGAGTTTCGATGTCCGATCCGACCACCATCCGCCGTTTGTATGGGCGGCGGCAGGCGTTTGCGCTGCGTAACCGGGCGCAGCGGCTTGTCGAGGAACTGCTGCCCGCTGTGGCGGTGCCGAAGGATGAGCCGCTGGATGCCGCGCGGTTATTCGGCAAGGCATGCCTGCTGGAGTTGGAGATCGGGTTCGGCAAAGGCGAGCACTTGGTCGCGCACGCTGCCGCGCGGCCGGAGACGGGATTCATCGGCTGCGAACCGTTCCTGAACGGCGTCACCGGACTGCTCGGCCATATCGAGGACGAGGGGCTGACGAATGTTCGCGTGCACGACGGCGACGCGCTGAATGTGCTGGAACGCCTGCCGGATGCCTCGCTGGAGCGCGTCTATCTGCTGCACCCCGATCCGTGGCCGAAGGCGCGGCACGCCAAGCGGCGTTTCGTCAATCCGGGGCCGCTCGATCGCATTGCCGCGAAGCTGAAGCTGGGCGGCGAGTTTCGGCTCGCCACCGATCATCCCGTCTACATGCGCTGGGCGGTGATGCAGATGGCGCGGCGGGGTGACTTCGAATGGCTTGCGGAGCATCCTTCCGACTGGGAAACTCGCCCCGACGACTGGCCGCCGACACGCTACGGCGAATGGGCGGCGGGCGAGGGACGGCCGATCTGGTATTTCCGATATCGGCGGCGATAGGGAGTGTGGACATGACTGCGAACGAAGCTCCTGTGACGACAGCGATGGAAGGCGGCGTTCTGCGGTTGACGCTGAACGCGCCGTCCGCGCGGAACAGCCTGTCCTTCGCGATGATCGAGGCGCTGCGCGCTGCACTTCGTGCGGCCGATGCGGACCGCTCGGTGCGTGTCATCGTGATCGCGGCGGCGGGGCATGTGTTTTCCGCCGGACACGATCTCAAGGAAATGGATGCCGCGCGCACCGCGGAGGACGGCGGCCGCGGCGCGTTCATTCGGCTGTTCGAGGCGTGCGGCCAGTTGATGCAGGAGGTCGTGAACCATCGCTGCCCGGTGATCGCCGAAGTAGCGGGCGTTGCGACGGCGGCCGGGTGCCAGCTCGTTGCGAGCTGCGACCTTGCCGTGGCGGGCAGGGCCGCGCGGTTCGCGACGCCGGGCGTGCGGATCGGGCTGTTCTGCTCGACGCCGATGGTGGCGCTCACGCGGAACCTTTCAGCGAAACACGCGATGGAAATGCTGCTGACGGGCGATCTTATCGACGCGGCGCGCGCGGCCGAGATCGGCCTCGTCAACCGCGTGGTGGATGACGCCGCGCTCACCGCCGAGACGATGGCGTTCGCGGCGCAGATCGCGGGGCGCTCGCAGCTCACGGTCGGCATCGGCAAGCGCGCCTTCTACGCGCAACGCGAAATGCCGCTCGCCGAGGCCTACGCCTATGCGTCGACGGTGATGGCGGAAAACATGATGGCGGCCGATGCCTGCGAGGGCATCGGCGCCTTCATCGCGAAACGCGATCCCGTGTGGCGGGATCAGTAAGCGGGTGTCAGCTTCAGGAGGCGGCCGTTCTCGCCGTCCTCAAGCAGCCAGATCGCGCCGTCCGGGCCTTGCTCTACGGCACGTATGCGGGCTTCCATCGGCCACTGGTCGGCCTTGGTCGCGGTCTCTCCGTTGAGGTCGACGCGGATCAGTGCCTCGCCCGAAAGCGCGCCGATGAAGGCGTCGCCCTTCCAGTCGGGGAACAGGTCGCCCTTGTAGATGAGCAGGCTTGAGGGCGAGATCGAGGGGTTCCAGAACACCTTCGGCGGCTCGAAGCCGTCGCCCGGCCTGTGGTCCGGGATGTCCTTGCCGTCGTAGTGATCGCCGTTCGAAGCCTTGGGATAGCCGTAGTTGGTTCCGGCCTTGATGAGATTGAGTTCGTCGCCGCCCTTCGGGCCCATCTCCGTCTCCCAGAGGCGGCCCTCGCTATCGAAATCGATGCCGAGCGGATTGCGGATGCCGTAGGCCCAGACCTGCGCCTTCACGCGGCCCTGATCGTAGAAGGGATTGTCCGAAGGGATCATGCCCGTGTCGGAAAGGCGCACGATCTTGCCGAGGTTGGCGGTGAGGTCCTGTGCCGGATCGAACTTCTGCCGTTCGCCGCTCGATACGTACATCATGCCGTCCGGGCCGAAGGCGATGCGGTGGCCGTAGTGGCCCTGCCCGGCGACCTTGGGTTCCTGTCGCCAGATCACCTGCAGGCCTTCGATGCGGGGTGTGCCTTCCAGCACCAGCTTGCCGCGCGCCACCGCCGCGCCGCGCATGTCGCCGTCGCCGGCTTCGGCGAAGCTCAGATAGATGTAGCCGTTGTTCGCGAAATCCGGGTGCACGGCGACGTCGCCGAGGCCGCCCTGTCCGCCGTAGTCGACCTTGGGCACGCCCGCGACATCGACCGTGTCGCCGCCGAGGCGGACCAGCTTCAGCACGCCCTTCTTCTCGGTGACGAGGATGCGGCCATCGGGGAGGAAGGCGAGCGCCCACGGTTCTTCGAACTTGCCCATTTCGGCCGAGGTGAAGGGCTTGCCTGACTTTGTCGTGGTGGCGGGTGTGGTGTCGGCGCTGTCGCCGGCGGCGGAGCCGTTTGCGCCGCAGGCGGCGAGGGCAAGCGCGGAAACGAGGGCGAGCGCGGGGAGGGAGCGGATCATTGCGGCACTGTCTCCAAAAACAGTCGGGGGAATGACCGCAGGCTAACCCGGTGTTGGGCCGCTGACAAATGCCTATGGTCTTGCCCGGCCGTGCAGGGCGATGGCCCGCTCTTGCGGGGCGCTGGCTTTGCGCCTATATGGGCGGCGTTCTCCACATGGGTAGTCCAAGCGGAGGTCGGTTCCAAGGTTCGGGACCGGCGCCGAAGGGTCGTATCCGCTAGGGAGGCTGGAGTTTGACGGACACGAAGGCGCTCGAGGCATTGGTGGAGCCGATCGCAACCGCGATGGGCTTCGATCTCGTGCGCGTTGCGCTGATGAACGGTGCGGGCGGGCTGACGTTGCAGGTGATGGCGGAAGACCCCGCGACGCGGCAGCTCACCATCGATCAGTGCGCGTCGCTGAGCCGCCGCGTGTCGGACATGCTCGACGAGGTCGATCCGATTCCGGACGAATATAATCTCGAAGTGAGTTCGCCTGGCATCGACCGGCCGCTGACCCGGCTTCAGGATTTCGCCGATTGGGCCGGATATGTCGCCAAGATCCAGCTCACTGAGCCCGCTGAAGGGCGGAAGCGGTTTCAGGGGCACATTCTCGGGCTCGATGATGCTATGGTGCGCATCGCCGTCGAGGGACTCGGCGAGACCGCAGTGCCGTTTGCAAGTATCGCCAGCGCGAAGCTGGTGCTGACCGATGATCTCATCAAGGCAACGAAGCCGCTCTCCAGCGAGGGCGCCGACGCGTTAGACGAAGAAGAAGAGGAAGACGACTGATGGCCACCGCGATTTCCGCCAACAAGGCCGAGCTGCTGGCGATTGCCGACGCTGTTGCGCGCGAGAAGTCGATCGATCGCATGATCGTGATCGAGGCGATGGAAGAGGCCATTCAGCGCGCCGCGCGCGCCCGCTATGGCGCCGAGAACGACATCCGCGCGAAGATCGATCCGGTATCGGGCGAAATGCGCCTGTGGCGTGTGCTCGAAGTGGTCGAGGCGCCTGAGGATCATTTCAAGCAGATCAGCCTCGTCGACGCGCAGAAGCGCGACAAGGGCGCCGCCATCGGCGACTTCGTCGTCGATCCGCTGCCGCCGATCGAGTTCGGCCGCATCGCTGCGCAGGCGGCAAAGCAGGTGATTGTGCAGAAGGTGCGCGATGCCGAGCGCGAGCGTCAGTACGAGGAATTCAAGGACCGCGTGAACGAGGTGACGACGGGTGTCGTGAAGCGTGTCGAGTTCGGTCATGTCGTTGTCGATCTTGGCCGCGCCGAGGGTGTCATCCGCCGCGACCAGCAGATCCCGCGCGAGATCCTGCGCGTGAACGACCGCGTCCGGTGCCTGATCAAGGACGTGCGCCGCGAGAACCGTGGCCCGCAAATCTTCCTCTCCCGCGCGGCGGGCGAATACATGAAGAAGCTGTTCGCGCAGGAAGTGCCCGAGATCTACGACGGCATCATCGAGATCAAGGCGGTCGCCCGCGATCCGGGCAGCCGCGCCAAGATCGGCGTCATCAGCCGCGACTCGTCGATCGATCCGGTCGGCGCGTGCGTCGGCATGAAGGGCAGCCGCGTGCAGGCCGTCGTGCAGGAACTGCAGGGCGAGAAGATCGACATCATCCCGTGGTCGCCCGACATCGCGACCTTCGTGGTGAACGCGCTGCAGCCCGCCGAAGTCGCGAAGGTCGTGATCGACGAGGAAGAGCAGCGCATCGAGGTGGTCGTTCCCGACGACCAGCTTTCGCTCGCCATTGGTCGTCGCGGTCAGAACGTGCGCCTTGCGAGCCAGCTCACGGGCCACCAGATCGACATCATGACGGAGGCCGACGAGAGCGAACGCCGCCAGAAGGAATTCGTCGAGCGCTCCGAGATGTTCATGAACGAACTCGACGTCGACGAGACGCTGGCGCAGCTGCTCGTTGCCGAGGGCTTCACGGAGCTTGAGGAAGTCGCCTACGTCGAGACCGACGAACTGGCGGCGATCGAAGGCTTCGACGAGGATCTGGCGGGCGAACTCCAGAACCGCGCCACCGAGGGACTGGAACGCCGCGAGACGGCGAACCGCGAGGAGCGCCGCGCGCTCGGCGTTGAGGACGCGCTGGCGGCGATCGAGGGGCTCTCCGAGAAGATGCTCGTGACGCTCGGCAAGGCCGGCATCAAGACGCTCGACGATCTCGGCGATCTCGCGACGGACGAACTCGTCTCCAAACGCGAGGGCGTGCTCAAGGAGTACGGCCTCAGCGAAGCCGACGGCAACCGCATCATCATGGCGGCCCGCGCCCACTGGTTCGAGGGCGAAGACGCATCCGGGGAGGACGCACCCGCGGATGCCGAAGCATGAGCCCGAACGTCGCTGCATAATTAGCGGTGAGCGCGAAGGGCGGGACGCATTGGTGCGGCTCGCTCTTTCCCCCGACGGCGAGGTTCTGCCGGATGTCGGCGCGCGCGCGCCGGGCCGCGGCGCGTGGGTGAAACCGGACCGCGCGTTCGTTGCCGAAGCCGAAGCCAAGGGCAGACTGAAGGGCGCGCTGCAACGCGCCTTCAAGGGCGATGTGAAACGCGTGCCGGAAGGCATGGCGGAGCGCATCGAGGCCGGGCTGAAACGCGCGGCGCTCGACCGGCTGGGGCTGGAGCTGCGCGCGGGCAATCTGCTGCTCGGCAGCGACCGCATCGCAGGGGCGGTGGACAGCGGCGAGGCGCGGCTTGTGCTGCACGCCGCCGATGCCGCGCCCGATGGCGTGCGCAAGCTGGCGCAGCGGTTGCATTCGGCGGGCGGAAAGGCCAAAGCAATCGCCTTGCCCGCGGGCCGGGATGAATTGTCCTTGGCGCTTGGGCAGGCCAATGTGGTACACGCCGCGCTTCGCGACCGGCAGGCCGCGCTTCGCGTGGAGTCTGCGGTCAGTCGCTGGCGCGCGTATCTTGGCCTGCATGACGGAATCGAAATCGCGGACGGGACGCCGTCCGATGGATCTGAGTTGTAAAGGGTACGAATGAGCGACGATAACAAACCGAAGCTGGGCGCACGTGCACCGCTTGGAATCAAGCGCACGGTCGACGTCGGCAAGGTCAAGCAGAGCTTCAGCCACGGCCGGACCAAGTCCGTCGTCGTCGAGGTGAAGCGTCGGCGCGTGCTCGGACGGCCCGATGGCGCGCCCGAGGAAACGGTGGTGGAAACCGCCCCCGAGGCGCCCGCGCCTGTCGCCGCGCCGCCGAAGCCTGTTGCCGAAGCCCCGAAGCCTCGGCCCGCTGCCGCGCCGAACGACCTGATGTCGCGTCAGGAGCGGCAGGCGCAACTGCTGCGCGAGGCCGAGGAAGCGCGTCTTCAGATGCTGGAAGACCAGCGCCGCCGCGAAGAGACCGCACGCGCCGAGGCGGCCGAGGCCGAGCGCCGCCGCGCCGAGGAAAAGCGCCGCGAGGAAGAAACCCGCGAGGCCGCACCGGCGGCTCCCGAACCCGCTGCGCCGGAACCCCAGGCCGCTGCCACTCCCGCTGCATCCACGCCGGCGGCAAAGCGCGAGCCGGCGGCTGCCGACGACGACAATAACCGCGGTGTGCGCCGCGGTCCGCCGCTGCCTGTGCGCAAGGAAGCGCCGAAGCCTGCACGTGGACGCGGCGAGGATCATCGCCGTTCGGGCAAGCTCACCGTTACGCGCGCACTCGAAGGTGACGAGAACGGCCGCGCCCGCAGCCTCGCCGCGCTTCGCCGCGCGCGCGAGAAGGAACGCCGCGCGCACATCGGCGGCGCCAACCAGGCGAAGCAGGTGCGCGACGTGGTCGTCCCCGAGGCGATCACCGTGCAGGAACTCGCGAACCGCATGGCCGAGAAGGGCGCCGACCTCGTGAAGGCGCTGTTCAAGATGGGCTCGATGGCGACGATCAACACGACCATCGACCAGGACACGGCCGAGCTGCTCGTCACCGAGTTCGGACACAACATCAAGCGCGTCAGCGATTCGGACGTCGAAATCGGCCTTGAAGGCGAAGCCGACAACGATACCGATCTGCTGCCGCGTCCGCCGGTCGTCACCATCATGGGCCACGTCGATCACGGCAAAACCTCGCTGCTCGACGCGCTGCGCGGCACCGATGTCGTTTCGGGCGAAGCCGGCGGCATCACGCAGCACATCGGCGCGTATCAGGTGAAGGTCGCCACCGGCGACATCGTCACCTTCCTCGATACGCCCGGCCACGAGGCGTTCACCGAGATGCGCGGACGCGGTGCCAACGTCACCGACATCGTCGTGCTGGTGGTTGCCGGCGACGACGGCCTGAAGCCGCAGTCGATCGAGGCGATCAGCCATACGAAGGCGGCGGGCGTGCCGATGATCGTTGCGATCAACAAGAGCGACAAGCCCGGCTCCAAGCCGCAGAAGGTGCGCGAGGAACTGCTCCAGCACGAAGTCGTCGTCGAAGACATGGGCGGCGACGTGCAGGACGTGGAGGTCTCCGCGCTCAAGAAGACGAATCTCGACAAGCTGCTGGATGCGATCCTGATGCAGGCCGAGCTTCTGGAGCTGAAGGCGAACCCGAATCGTCCGGGCGAAGGCACGGTGATCGAGGCGAAGCTCGACAAGGGCCGTGGCCCGGTCGCGACCGTGCTCGTCAGCCGCGGCACCGTTCGTGTCGGCGACATCTTCGTCGTCGGCGCCGAGTGGGGCAAGGTGCGTGCGCTCGTCGACGATCGCGGCGTGCAGGTGAAGGAAGCCGGCCCGTCCAAGCCCGTCGAGGTGCTCGGCCTCTCCGGCACGCCGATGGCGGGTGATGTGTTCGCGGTCGTGGAAAACGAAGCGCGCGCTCGCGAGATCGCGGCCTATCGCGCTTCCGTTCTGCAGCGCAAGCGCACGACGCAGGCACCGGCCAACCTCGAAACGATGTTCTCGGCGCTGAAGGAAAAGCAGGCGCTCGAATACCCGCTCATCGTCAAGGGCGACGTGCAGGGTTCGGTCGAGGCGATCGTGGCGGCGGTGAACCGGATCTCCACCGACGACATCAAGGCTCGCGTGCTGCATTCGGGCGTCGGCGGTATCACCGAATCCGACGTGACGCTGGCAGGCGCTTCGGGCGCGCCGATCATCGGCTTCGGCGTGCGCGCCAACGCCAAGGCACGCGAGATTGCCGAGCAGCGCGGCGTGGCGCTGAAATACTACGACGTGATCTACGATCTCGTGGACGATGTGAAGGCGGCGATGGCCGGTCAGCTCGGCCCCGAGAAGATCGAGCATGTCGTCGGCCGCGCCGAAATTCGCGAAGTGTTCCAGGCGGGCAAGCACGGCAAGGCCGCCGGTCTTCTCGTTCTCGAAGGCTTCATCCGCAAGGCGCTCAAGGCGCGCGTCATGCGCGACGATGTCATCATCTACAACGGCTCGGTTTCCTCGCTGCGCCGCTTCAAGGACGACGTCGCCGAAGTGCGCGCCGGTCTCGAATGCGGTGTCACGCTCGAAGCCACGACGGACATCAAGGCGGGCGACTACCTCGAAACGTTCGAGGTCGAGGAGCGCGAGCGGACGCTCTAGGGCGTTTCGCGCGGGCCTATGCGGCAGACGCAAACCCCCGAGGGCAAATCGGTCCGCCTGCTGCGGATCGGCGAGCAGGTCCGCCATGTGCTGGCAGGCGTGCTCGGCCGCGGCGAAGTGCGCGATCCGGTGCTGGAAACGCACATCGTATCGGTGAGCGAGGTGCGCGTCTCCCCGGACCTGCGCATCGCCACCGCTTTCGTGAAGGCGCTCGGCGGTGACGACGACGAGGTGCTCGCTGCGCTGAAACGCAACGCGAAGTACCTGCGCGGCGAGGTGGCGCGGTCGATGAGCACCAAATACACGCCCGAACTCAAGTTCCGGCTCGATGAGAGCTACGAGGAAGCCAGCCGCATCGACAAGCTGCTCCGCGATCCGAAGGTAGCGCGCGACCTCGAGGACTAATGGCCAAACTGTATTTCTACTTCGCGTCTATGAACGCGGGAAAATCGACGACGCTGCTGCAATCGAGCTTCAACTATGTCGAGCGCGGGATGCGGACGTTGCTGTTCACGGCGGCGGTCGACGATCGTGGTGGGCGCGGGCGGATCAACTCGCGGATCGGGCTTGAGGCGGAGGCCGTTCCCTTTTCGGATGATACCGATCTCGATGTCATCATTTCCGCCGAGCACGGCGTGGTGCCGATCGATTGCGTGCTGGTCGACGAGGCGCAGTTTCTGAGCCGGGTGCAGGTCGATCAGCTTGCGGCGGTGTGCGACCGGCTCGGCATTCCGGTGCTCGCTTACGGGCTTCGCACCGATTTCCGGGGCGAGCTGTTCGAAGGGAGCGCGCGGCTGCTCGCGATCGCGGACAAGCTCGTCGAGCTCAAATCCGTGTGCGAATGCGGGCGCAAGGCGACGATGAACCTGCGCGTCGATATGGAAGGGCGCCCGGTGAGCGAAGGCGCCCAGACCGATATCGGCGGCAACGACCGCTACGTGGCGCTCTGCCGAAAGCATTTTCTGGAACGTCTGGCGCTGAACGGGAACTGACCTTGTTGCTCAGTCGTCGTTCACCCGACGGGGCGGATAAGGGGCGCGAAGGAGACAGAGCATGAAGACGATATTCCATGCTGCAGGAGCGGGCTTGATCGCCGCGCTCCTTTCCGCCGTTCCGGCGATTGCCGCGGCACCGCAAGTGAAGATCGGAGAGGAGGCGCGCATACCCTTTGCGGACACGACCGGCATCCGCAACTTCCGCGCCGAAAACGACCACGCACTTTATATCGAGGGGCAGACCGGCCGCTGGTATTACGCCGAGACGATGGGGCCCTGCACGGGTCTCAACTTTGCGAACAAGATCGGCTTCATCACCAAGGGCACGGGGACGCTCGACAAGTTCGGGCAGATCCTCGTCGATGGCCGCACGTGTCAACTGCAAAGCCTCGTGACGGCGGAAGACCCCGGCAAGAAGGCGAAAGCCCAAAGCAAAGAGGACTGACAGGTCGTCTGCCGGGCGCTAAAGCCGCCCGGTGAACGGCTGGATCATTCTCGACAAGCCGCTGGGGCTCACCTCGGCGCAGGGCGTTGCCGCGATCAAGCGGCTGTGGCGGCAGGCGGGCTTTCCGAGGCCGACGATCGGCCATGGCGGCACGCTCGATCCGCTGGCGACGGGGGTGCTGCCGATCGCGCTTGGCGAGGCGACCAAGCTGACCGGTCGGATGCTGAACGGTGACAAGGCCTACGACTTTACCGTGCGGTTCGGCATGGCGACGGAAACCGAGGATGCCGAGGGTGCCGTGGTGGCGACATCGGACGTGCGGCCCTCGCGCGCGGATGTCGAGGCGGTCCTGCCGCACTTTACCGGCCCCATCGAACAGCGTCCGCCCGCCTATTCGGCGCTGAAGGTGGACGGCGAGCGGGCCTATGCACGCGCGCGTGCCGGGGAGACTGTGGTGCTTCCGCCCCGCGCGGTGACGATCCATGCGCTGCAGCTGCTGGAGGCGGACGGCGAGACGGCGACGTTCTCCGTTTCATGCTCCAAGGGCACCTACGTGCGGAGCCTCGCGCGGGATATCGCGGAGGCGCTCGGCACGGTGGGGCACGTCGTCATGCTCCGGCGCACGAAGGCGGGGCCGTTCGGCCTCGAAGGCGCGATATCGCTGGACAAACTCGGCGAACTCGCTATGGAGCAGCGCCTTATAGCGGCACTGTTGCCGCTGACCGCGGGGCTGGACGACATCCCGGCTCTGGCGGTCAACCCCGGCGAAGCGGCCCGGCTCAAATCGGGCCAGACGCTCGCCGGACGTCCCGAACCGGACGGACTTGTGGTCGCGATGCTGGACGCAGTGCCCGTCGCGCTCGCCCGCGTTGAAGCGGGAACAGTCCGTGTGGAGCGGGGCTTCAACCTCTAGAACGAAGGAGTCTACGATGTCGATTGCAGCAGAGCGCAAGGAAGCGCTGATCAAGGAACATGCCCGCGCCGAAGGCGACACCGGCAGCCCCGAAGTTCAGGTCGCGATCCTCTCGGAGCGCATCGCCAACCTCACCGAGCACTTCAAGAGCCACGCCAAGGACAACCACTCGCGGCGCGGTCTTCTCATGCTGGTGAACAAGCGGCGCACGCTGCTCGATTACCTGAAGCGGAAGGACGAGGGGCGGTATACCGACCTCATCGGGAAGCTCGGGCTTCGCAAGTAAAAGGTTCGTCTCGGGCGCCGCGCACGGCGCCCGTTTCGTATTGAAGGTACGGCAGGCGCGAAAATGCCTGCCACCGTGCGCAAACCGTCTGCCGCGACAAGCGCGGCGACGGATGATGGAGGCCGGGCGGGCATAGGGCCCGTTTTTGACCGGCCGCGAAGGAAACGGAAAAACAGATGTTCAATATCCACAAAGTTGAAACGCAGTGGGGCGGCAAGACGCTGACCCTTGAAACGGGCCGCATTGCCCGTCAGGCTGACGGCGCGGTGTTCGCGACGCTCGGCGAAACGGTGGTGCTTTGCGCCGTGACGGCTGCGAAGTCGGTGAAGGACGGGCAGGATTTCTTCCCGCTGACCGTGCACTACCAGGAAAAATTCTCGGCCGCCGGCCGTATTCCGGGCGGGTTCTTCAAGCGCGAAGGCCGCCCGACCGAGCATGAGACGCTGACCAGCCGCCTCATCGATCGTCCGATCCGCCCGCTGTTCCCGGAAGGCTTCTACAACGAAGTCAACGTGATCTGCCAGGTGCTGAGCTACGACGGCGAGAACGAGCCGGACGTGCTGGCGCTCGTCGCCGCGTCGGCAGCGCTGACGCTTTCGGGCGTGCCGTTCATGGGCCCGATCGCGGGTGGCCGCGTCGGCTATGTCGACGGCGAATACGTGCTGAACCCCAGCCGCAACCTCGAAGGCTCGAAGCTCGACCTCGTCGCCGCCGGTACGACGGACGCAGTGCTGATGGTGGAATCGGAAGCGCATGAGCTTTCCGAGGAAGTGATGCTCGGCGCCGTGATGTTCGTTCACGAGAACGGCAAGAAGGTCATCGACGCGATCATCCGTCTCGCTGAGAAGGCCGCCAAGGATCCGTGGGAGCTGAAGCTCGACGACGGCGCCGACGCCAAGAAGGCCTCGCTGAAGAAGCTGGTCGGCAAGGATATCGAGGCCGCCTACAAGCTGACCGTGAAGCAGGAGCGCGTTGCAGCGCTCGACGCCGCGCGTGCCAAGGCGAAGGAGTCCTTCGCGGACGCGGAGCCCGCCGAGAAGCTGAAGCTCGGCAAGCTCGTCAAGAAGCTGGAAGCCGACATCGTTCGCGGCGCGATCCTGAAGGACGGTCGCCGCATCGACGGTCGCGGCAAGGAAGACGTCCGCCCGATCCTCGCCGAAGTGCAGGTTCTGCCGCGCACGCACGGCTCGGCGCTGTTCACGCGCGGCGAGACGCAGGCGATCGTGACGACGACGCTCGGCACCGCCGACGACGAGCAGATGATCGACGCGATCTACGGCATCAGCCACGAAAACTTCCTGCTGCACTACAACTTCCCACCGTACTCGGTCGGTGAAGTCGGCCGCTTCGGTGCGCCGGGCCGCCGCGAAGTCGGTCACGGCAAGCTCGCATGGCGCGCGCTGCGCCCGGTGCTGCCGACCAAGGAAGAATTCCCGTACACGATGCGCGTGATCGCCGACATCACCGAGTCGAACGGCTCGTCTTCGATGGCGACGGTGTGCGGCGGTTCGCTCGCGCTGATGGACGCGGGCGTGCCGCTCAAGCGTCCGGTTTCGGGCATCGCCATGGGCCTCATCCTCGAAGGCAAGGACTTCGCGGTGATTTCCGACATCCTCGGTGACGAGGATCATCTCGGCGACATGGACTTCAAGGTGGCGGGCACCGAGCTCGGCATCACCTCGCTGCAGATGGACATCAAGGTCGCCGGCATCACCGAGGAGATCATGAAGGTGGCGCTCAGCCAGGCGAAGGCCGGCCGCGCGCACATCCTCGGCGAAATGAACAAGGCGCTCGACGGCACCCGCACCGAGATGTCGGCGCACGCGCCGCGCATCGAGACGATGTCGATCCCGAAGGACAAGATCCGCGAAGTGATCGGCACCGGCGGCAAGGTCATCCGCGAGATCGTCGCGGAAACCGGCGCCAAGGTGGACATCGAGGATGACGGCACGATCAAGATCGCGTCTTCGGACCTGTCGAAGATCGAAGCCGCCAAGAACTGGATCATCGGCATCGTCGCCGAGCCGGAAGTGGGCAAGGTCTACAACGGCAAGGTCGTGTCGATGGTCGATTTCGGCGCGTTCGTGAACTTCATGGGCGCCAAGGACGGCCTCGTCCACATCTCCGAGATCAAGGAAGAGCGTGTCGCGAAGGTTTCCGACGTGCTCACCGAAGGTCAGGAGGTGAAGGTCAAGGTGCTCGGCATCGACGATCGCGGCAAGGTCCGCCTGTCGATGCGCCTCGTCAACCAGGAGACGGGCGAGGAACTGCCTGACACGCGTCCCCCGCGTGAGGAGCGTCCGCGCGGTGAGCGCAGCGACCGTGGAGATCGCGGAGATCGCGGCGGCCGTGGTGGTGACCGCGGACGCGGCGGCGGTGGCGGCCGTGACCGTGATCGTGGCCCGCGCCGTGATCGCGGCGAGGGTGGCGACCGTCCCCGTCGTGAAGAGTCGAACGAAGGCGAGGGCGGCGGTCTGCCGGACTTCATCGCCGGCGACCGCGACTGACAAATAGTATAAAAGGGGGAGGCTCCTGCGAGGCTCCCCCTGCTATTTGACGGCTGGGTAATATTTCGCCCCCAATCGCGCTCCCGTTGGTCTATAGCTCGCAAGGGGAGACGCGCCGGAGGGGCGCTGCGGGCTGAGAAACGACAACAGGTACGATGAAGCTTCTGAATTCCATCCGCATGGGCGGGCGCGAGATGCTTCCGCTCGTTGAGGGCGGCAAGGGCGTTTCGGCGACCAACCATGCATCGTCGGGTGCGTGGGCTGCCGCGGGCGGGCTTGGCACCGTCTCGGCCGTGAACGCGGACAGCACGGATGCGCTCGGCAACATCATCCCGCAGATCTACCGCGGCCGTACACGCGGAGACCGCCACGAAGAATTGGTCGCCTACGGTATCGCGGGCGGCGTCGAGCAGGTCCGCCGCGCGCACGAGATCGCAGGCGGGCAGGGCGGCATCAACATCAATGTCCTCTGGGAAATGGGCGGCGCGCAGCGCATCCTCGAAGGCATATTGGAAGAGGCGAGCGCGCTTGTCGACGGCATCACCTGCGGCGCAGGAATGCCTTACAAGCTGAGCGAGATCGCCGCGCGGCATCGCACCTATTATTATCCGATCATCTCATCGGCCCGCGCCTTCCGCGCACTCTGGAAGCGCGCCTACAGCAAGGCGCCCGAATGGCTCGGCGCCGTGGTCTACGAAGACCCGTGGCTCGCCGGCGGTCATAACGGCCTTTCGAACGCCGAAGATCCGCTCCACCCGCAAGACCCCTATCCGCGCGTCAAGGATCTGCGCGATACGATGCGCGAGGTCGGCATTTCCGACGACGTGCCGATCGTGATGGCGGGCGGCGTCTGGTATCTGCGCGAATGGGAAAACTGGATCGGCAATCCCGAGCTCGGCACGATCGCCTTCCAGTTCGGTTCGCGACCGCTTCTGACGCAGGAAAGCCCGATCCCGGACGTGTGGAAGCGCAAGCTGACCACGCTCGCCGAGGGCGACATCCTGCTGCAGGCGTTCTCGCCGACGGGCTTCTATTCGTCGGCCGTGAAGACGCCGTTCCTTGAAGAGTTGATCCATCGCTCCGAGCGGCAGATCGGCATTTCAACCGAACCGCACGACCACCGCACCCACCTGCTCGATGTCGGTGTTCCCGGCAACAAGCACTATTACGTGACGCGCGACGACCTGCTGCACGCGCGCGGCTGGCACGCGCAGGGCTATACCGAGGCGCTGAAGACGCCCGATGACACGCTGGTGTTCGAAACGCCCGCGATGGCGAAGACGGTGCGCAAGGACCAGGCGGACTGTATGGGCTGCCTTTCGCAGTGCCGATTCAGCGCGTGGGCCGAGCACCTCGACAAGAACAGCACCGGGCGGCTCGCCGATCCGCGTTCCTTCTGCATCCAGAAGACGCTTCAGGACATCGCGCACGGCTCACCGCCCGAGGACAATCTCATGTTCGCCGGGCATAGCGCGCACCACTTCTCGACGGACCCGTTCTATTCGAACGGTTTCGTTCCGACCGTGAAGCAACTCGTCGAGCGCATCCAGACCGGCGACTGAACCTTACCGATCGCGGCGGCAGCGATCGTATTCGCGTGAATCGCGCGGATAGCGATCACGGCAGTATTTCTTGCTGCCGCGCTTGCTGTCGCCGTCTGTTACCGCGCCGTAGACCGCGCCCGCAGCGCCGCCGGCAATCGCGCCTTCGGTGGTGCTGACGCCCGGCACCACTGCACCAGCGGCGGCACCCACGCCCGCGCCGACAAGGCCGCTGTCGATCGTCCGGCTGCCCGTACAGGCGCCGAGCGCGAGCAGCGTGCCCGACGCCAGAATAATCATGGACTTACGCATGAAAAATCTCCCACATAACGCCCCTTCGAAGGGTCAACGCGGTGTGGGGAAAGCGGTTCCGCTTGTTAGAGCCAGCCTTCGAGCACCTGATCGGGAGGGCGGTGGCCATCGGCCCAGGCGCGGATGTTGGTGACGACCTTGTCGCCCATCGCCTGGCGCCCTTCGAAGGTGGCCGAGCCCATGTGCGGGAGCAGCGTCACATTATCGAGCGGAATGAGCCGCGGGTTGATGCGCGGTTCATCCTCGAACACATCGAGGCCGGCGCCCGCGATCACGCCCTTTTCCAACGCGTCCGCCAGCGCATCCTCGTCGATGATCTCGCCGCGCGCGGTGTTGACGAGATAGGCTTCGGGGCCGAGCAGCGCGATGCGCCGCGCGTTGAAGAGGTGGCGGGTGTCGTCTGTGAGCGGGCAGTTGATGGAGACGATGTCCACCGCCTCGATCATCGCATCGAGATCGTCCCAGTAGGTCGCGCCGAGCATTCCCTCCACCGTGTCCGCCAGAGGCCGGCGGTTGTGGTAATGGATGCGCAGGCCAAAGGCGCGCGCGCGCGTCGCGATCGCCTGGCCGATGCGGCCCATGCCGATGATGCCGAGCTTCTTGCCGGTGATGCGGTGGCCGTGCACGTCGCACGGCTTCCAGCCGTCCCACTTGCCCGAATAGAGCTGGCGGCTGCCTTCGGTGAGGCGGCGCGGCACCGAGAGGATCAGCGACATGGCAAGGTCGGCGGTATCGTCGGTGAGGACGCCGGGCGTGTTCGTCACCATGATGCCCTTGGCGCGCGCGGCGACGAGATCGATGTGATTGACGCCGGTGCCGTAGTTCGCGATCAGCTTCAGCCGCGGCGGCGCGGCGGCGATGAGCGCGGCGTCGATCGTGTCGGTAACGGTGGGCAGGAATACGTCGCAGTCCGCCATCGCGGCGGCGAGGTCGGCCTGCGACATCGCTCTGTCTTCGACATTGAAAACGACATCGAACAGTTCGCTCATGCGCGCTTCGACCGGTTGCGGCAGGCGGCGCGTGACGACGACGCGCGGGCGGCGGGGGCGTTCTTCCATGTGCCGTGGCTAGGATCGCCTCGCACCCGCGTCAAGGCCGAGAGAGCAAGCGAGGCGCTTGCATGGCGGGGCGGATTCGATTCAATAGCGGCATGAAACGCATCATCGCCCTGCTGCTCGCCGCCGCTTTTGCGGGAACACCCGCCGCGGCGCAGGATTCGGACGCCACCAAGGGGCTTTCCGGCCTGCCGACGCCGCGCTGGGTCTCGATCGCCTCGGGCGAGGCCAATATGCGGGCCGGGCCGGGCGAGGCCTATCCCGTGACGTGGACCTACAAGCGCAAGGGGCTTCCCGTGGAGGTGATCCGCGAATGGGGCATCTGGCGGCAGATCCGCGATCCGGACGGCGAAACCGGCTGGATGAACAAGAACCTGCTTTCCGGCAAGCGCACCGCGATGGTGCGCGGCAAGATTGCGAACCTCTATGCGCGCGCCGAGTTTTCAAGCCCCGCGGTGTGGCGCGCGGAGCCCGGCGTGGTTGCAGACATCCAGGTCTGTGACGAAGGCTGGTGCCGCCTCTCGCTCGGCGGGCGCAACGGCTATGTGCTCGCGGTCGACCTGTGGGGCGTCTACAAGGGCGAGACGATAGATTAGATGAACAGTAGTTCGTCGTTCCGCGCATCGGCGAGGAAGGCGACGAGGCCGCCCGTCTCGACACCTGCGATCAGGCCCGGCGCGCTGAGCCCGCAGAGGTGGATGCCCGATTCGCACGCCATCATCGGCAGGCCGAGGCCAACCGCCTGATCGAGAAGCTCGGGAAGCTGGGGCAGCCCGCCCGCCTTGCAGGCCTTGTCACCAGCCCAGTGGCGCTCGACCTGCAGCGCGCAGACGGCTTCACCCTGAAAGAACAGCCGCACCGGGCGGCCGAGTGCGGCGGCGGCGAGCGCGAGGCTGAGTCCGCCGTGCAGGCGCGCGTGGTTCGCTTCCGCGAAGACGAGCGCAAGACCTTGCTGTTTCACGCTTTTCCGCATGACGGGCATTGGGGGTCCTTCGGCAGCCGCACGGTGCGAACCCGGGCGCCGAGCGCATCATACAGCAAAACCCGCCCCGCAAGCGAATCCCCGAAGGGCGCGATCTCGCGGATCACCTCCAGCGCCTGCATCGCGCCCATCACACCGGTGAGCGCGCCCAGTACGCCCGCCTCGGCGCAGGTCGCGCCCTCGCGGTCCGCGGCCTCGCCCACGAAGCAGCGCCAGCAGGGCTTGTCCGCCTCCCAGCCGCGATAGGTGGCGATCTGCCCTTCGAACGGTCCCACGGCCGCCGCGACGAGCGGAATGCGCAGCGCGAGCGCCGTATCGGCGACGGCGCGGCGGGTTTCGAAGCTGTCGGAGCCGTCCGCGATCACGTCGTGGTTGGCCAGAAGCGTAGCTGCGTTCGCGGCATCCAGCCGGACACGATGCTGCGCCACGGCGACATCCGGGTTCAGCCGCGATACGGCGTCCGCCGCGCTTTGCGTCTTGGCACGGCCCACGTCATCCGTGCCGTGCAGCACCTGTCGCTGGAGGTTGGAGAGGTCGACGGCATCGTCGTCGATGACCGTGAGGTGTCCGACGCCCGCCGCCGCGAGATACTGGATGCATGGACTGCCGAGCCCGCCTGCGCCCACCACCGCGACACGCGCGGCGAGCAGCTTCGCCTGTCCGGACCCGCCGATCTCTTTCAGGATGATGTGGCGGGCGTAGCGTTCGAGTTGGGTATCTGTAAGGCTCAACGGCGTCGTTATCGGCCTGTGGAGCCGAAGCCCCCGGCGCCGCGCGCGGTCTCGTCGAGATCGTCGACTTCGGCGAAGTGCGCCTGCTGCACGGGCGCCGCGACAAGCTGCGCGATGCGCTCGCCGCGCTTCACGGCGAAGGGCTCGGCGCCGAGGTTGGCGAGGATCACCTTCACCTCGCCGCGATAGTCCGCGTCGATCGTGCCGGGCGTGTTGAGGCAGGTGATGCCGTTCTTGAGTGCGAGGCCGGAGCGCGGGCGTACCTGCACCTCATAGCCTTCCGGAATCGCGAAGGCGAAGCCGGTGGCGACGGCATGGCGTCCGCCCGGCGGGATGATCACGTCCTCGGCGGCGACGACATCCATTCCCGCCGCACCGCTGGTCGCGAGCGCGGGGATGGGCAGACCCTCGCCGTGGGGCAGGCGCTTCAGGCGGATTTCAATCGGTGAGTTCATCTGCGATCCTTTGTGCGAGCCGCCGGGCGACGGCGTCCTTTTCCATGTCCGGCCAGTCCTCGACGCCGGCGGCGCTCACGATGTGGATGCGGTTCCGCGCACCCCCCATCACGTCGCCGGAAACGTCGTTGGCGACGATCCAGTCGCAACCCTTGCGCGCGAGCTTGGCCTGGGCGTGTTCGACGACCTTCTCGGTCTCGGCGGCGAAGCCGACGACGAGGCCGGGGCGCTTCGGCGATTTCGCGAGGCCTGCGAGAATATCCGGGTTCTCGACGAGCGGCAGGGCGTCGAGGCCGCCCTTGTCCTTCTTTATCTTCTGGCCGGTGGCTTCCGCGCGCCAGTCGGCGACGGCGGCGACCATCACGGCCGCGTCGGCGGGAAGCGCGGCCTCGACCGCCTCGGCCATCTCGCGCGCAGTTTCCACGTTCACGCGGCGCACGCCGGGCGGCGTCGCGAGCGTCACGGGACCGGCGACGAGCGTCACCTCCGCGCCGAGTGCGGCGATCGCGCCGGCGATCGCGAAGCCCTGTTTGCCTGACGACCGGTTGGCGATGTAGCGCACGGGGTCGATCGGCTCGTGCGTTGGCCCGGCGGTGATGAGCACGTGCTTCCCGCGAAGTGGCGGTGGATTCTGGCCGAAGCGCGCGGTGGCGGTCTGCGCCTCGCCGAGGGGTGCGGCCAGCATGGCGCGGATCGATCCGAGGATGGCTTGCGGTTCGGGCAGGCGCCCGGGGCCGTATTCGCCGCAGGCCATGTCGCCGTCATCGGGCTCCATGATGGTGACGCCGTTGGCGCGGAGCTGCGCGATGTTGCGCTGTGTCGCGGGGTGCAGCCACATGCGCACGTTCATCGCGGGCGCGGCGAGCACGGGCTTGTCGGTGGCGAGAAGCAGCGTCGTCGCGAGGTCGTCGGCGATGCCGCCTGCCATCTTCGCAAGGATGTTGGCGGTTGCAGGCGCGACGACGACGAGGTCGGCCTGCCGCGAGAGCTGGATGTGGCCGATCTCGCGCTCGTCCTTCAGGTCGAAGAGATCGGTGTAGACATTGTCCTCGGTGAGCGTGCCGAGGCTGAGCGGTGTCACGAATTGCTGCGCGGCGTCGGTCAGCACCGCGCGCACGGTGATGCCGTCTTTCCGGAGCAGGCGGACGAGCTCCAGCGCCTTGTAGGCGGCGATGCCGCCCGAAATGATGAGGAGGATGCGTTTGCCCACGGCCGGACCCTAAAGCGTCATCGCCAGCCAGCCAAGGCCCGCGCCGATGCCGGTGCCGAGCAGCAGCCATGCCGTGCGCGAAATCCCGCGCGGGGCGGGCAGGGGAGCGAGCGGCGGCAAGGGTGGCGCGGCGCCGGGGTTCGGGACCATCGCTTCAAGGCGCTTCAGCACATCGGGCAGACGGGCGAGCGCGCGCGAAGCTTCCACGATCCGATCGGCGATCACGGCTTCGGGGCCGAGTTCGTCGCGCATCCAGTCGCCCACGAACGGCCCGGAAATCTCCCACATGTTGACGTCGGGATCGAGCGCGAGCGCGACGCCCTCCACCATCACCATCGTTTTCTGGAGGAGCAGCAGGTGCGGCTGCGTCACCATGTCGAACTGGCGGGTGACTGCGAACAGCCCGTCGAGCATGTTGCCGATCGAGATGTCCTTCACCGGAAGCCCGCGGATCGGCTCGCCGATCGAGCGCAGCGCGGTTTCGAACTCGGCCATGTCGTGATGCGGCGGCACGTACTGCGCCTCGAAATGGATCTCGGCGACGCGCGCGTAATTGCCGGTGAGCAGCCCGTGCAGGATTTCCGCGAGCCAGAGCCGCGCCTGCCGATTGATGCGGCCCATGATGCCGAAATCGACGACGGCGAGCCGCCCGTCCGGCAAGGCGAACATGTTCCCCTGATGCAGGTCCGCATGGAAGAAGCCGTGGCCGATCGCCTGCCGCAGGAAGCTGCGCACGAGCGTCTGCGAGAGAACCTTGCGGTCGATGCCTGCGGCGTCCACGGCGGCGAGGTCGGTGAGCTTCACGCCGTCGATCCACGCGATGGTGAGCACGCGGCGGCTGGTGCGCGCCCAATCCACCTCGGGTACGACGAAACCGGTCTCGGGGGTCAGCGCCGCCGCGAGTTCGGACGCGGAGGCGGCCTCCATGCGGAGATTGAGTTCGCGCTCCACCCAGCGGCGGAAGTAAGCGATCGTGGCGCGCGGGCGCAGACGGGCAAGCTCGCCGCCGATCGTCTCGGCGCGGACGGCGGCCCATTCGTAGGTTTCGATCGCGCGTGCAAAATCCGCCTCGATGCCCGGCTTCAGCACCTTCACGGCGACGGCGCGGCCATCGGTGGTGACGGCGCGGTGCACCTGCGCGACCGACGCGGAGCCGACCGGCGTTTCCTCGAAGCTCGCATAGAGCGAATCGAGCGGGACGCCGAAGGCCTCCTCGATCGACGCTTTCACGGCGGCGAACGGGGCGGGCGGCAAATTGTCCTGCAACCGTGTCAGGTCTTTAGCAGCCTCCGGGCCGACGAGATCGGGGCGCGTGGCGAGCGCCTGCCCGAGCTTGATCGCGGCGGGGCCGAGTGCTTGGAAGGCGTCGGCATAGTGCGGCGTTTCGGGTGCGCCCGTTCCGAACCGGGCGAGCTTCGCGATGCGGCGCAGCAGCGGCGGCGTTTGCGGCGCCGCCTCGATCTCGCGCAGTGCGCCGTGCCGCGCGAGCGTCCGGCCCCAGCGCAGCATCCGAAAGGCGTGGACGATGCCGGCGGTCAAATCTTCCAGCCGCTGTGCATGGCGACGACGCCGCCGAGAATGGGCCGTGCCGTGGTCCGCGCAAAGCCGGCGTCCGCGATCATCGACTTGAAGGTGGACATGTCGGGGAAGCGGCGGATCGATTCGACGAGGTATTGATAGGCTTCCTCGTCACGCGCCACCGCCTTGCCGATCTTCGGCACCACGTTCATCGAATAGCTATCGTAAACTTGCGCGAACACGGGCCACTCGCAGCGCGAGAATTCGAGGCAGAAGAAGCGCCCGCCGAACTTCAGCACGCGGTATGCCTCGCGGAGCGCCGCCGGGATGTCGGTGACGTTCCGGATGCCGAAGGCGATCGTGTAGGCGTCAAAGCTTGCGCCATCGAAGCTCAGCACCTCGGCGTTCTGCTCGGACCAGTCGAGATTTTCGACGCCGCGTTTCTTCGCGCGTTCCTTGCCGACGTCGAGCATGGCCGGATTGATGTCCGAAACCGTCACGCTCGCGCCGCGCTTCGCCATGCGGAAGGCGATGTCGCCGGTGCCGCCCGCCATGTCGAGAATGTGTTCGCCAGGCTGGGGGTTCACGGCGCGGACGAAATCGTCCTTCCACAGCCGGTGCAGTCCGCCCGACATCAGGTCGTTCATCAGGTCGTAGCGCGCCGCGACGCGCGCGAAGACCGAGCCGACGCGCCGCGTCTTCTCCTCGGGATCGACCTCCTGGAAGCCGTATGAGACTGTTTCCGACATGGGACGTTGCCTTAGCCCACGCTTGCCCCCTTCGTAAACGCGGCAT
>JAEULI010000043.1 GCA_016793845.1 Sphingosinicella sp. | reverse complement strand
ACACCAGCGATGCATTCGGCGTTTCGGTCGCGATGAACGCAGCGGGAGACCGCATGGCGATCGGCGCCAGCGGCGATGACGGGGCCGGCAATGTCGTGCTCAACATGGGCGCGGTCTACCTGTTCAGCTTCGCCGACAGTTCCTTTTCCAGCGGCACACTGAAAGGCATCATCGGCAAGGGCTACACGGGCAGCGGCAACATCGATGTCGGCCTGTCCGGGGCGGACGCCTTCGGTACGTCCGTGGCCCTGAATGCGGCGGGCGACAGCCTTGCCGTCGGCGCGGTCGGCGACGACGGCTTCGGCGAAAGCACCAGCGCGGCGGGCGCCGTCTATCTGTTCACGTTCGCGGATTCGAATTTCTCGGGCGGCACGCATGTCGGCACCATCGGCAAGGACTATGCCGGAGCAGGCGACTTCAATCTCGCGCCGCTGGAGACCGATGACAGCTTCGGACGCTCCGTCAGCCTCAACGCCGCCGGAAATCGGCTTGCGGTCGGAACCTGGACCGACAACGGCTTCGCGAACGGTGCGGCGGATTCGGGTGCCGTGTATTTGCTGAGCTTCGCGGACACCGCATTCGGCGGCGTCAGCCACGCAGGGACGATCGGCAACGGATATATCGGTGCGGGCGATGTTTCCCTGTCCGGTGTTGCGGCGGGCGATCTTCTCGGCGTTTCCGTCGCGCTCAATGCGGCGGGCGACCGGCTTGCCATCGGCGCCGCGGGCGATGACGGCGCCGGCAACGCCGCGGATGCTTCGGGCGCGATCCATCTGATCAGCTTCACCGACACGAACTTCTCCGGCGGCACGCTCTCGGGGACTGTCGGCAAGGGCTACGTGGGCGGCGGCGACACCAACATCTCGGCGCTCGGCGCAGGGGATTCGTTCGGCTATTCGGTCGCGCTGAATGCCGCGGGCAATCGGCTTGCCGCGGGGGCGCTCGGCGACGCCGGGAGCGGCGACACCACGGCGGGCGCCGGTGCGGTCTATCTGCTCAGCTTTTCCGATGGGAATTTCTCCAGCGGCGCGCAGACGGCCATTGTCGGCAAGGGATACACCGGCGGAAAGAACATCGGCATCCCCGAGATCGAGGGCTCCGACGCCTTCGGCTTTTCGGTGGCGCTGAACGGCGCGGGCGACCGGCTCGCGATCGGCACATACGGCGACGATGGCGGCAACAACGCCAGCACGGGAGCAGGCGCAGTCTATCTCCTCGGCTTCAGCGACGGCAATTTTTCGAACGGTGCGGTGCGCGGCGTGCTCAGCCGCGATTCCTGGCATACCGGCGACATCGATATTCCCGCGCTCGACAGCGGCGACAGTTTTGGCGTTTCCGTCGCGCTCAACGGCGCCGGCGATCGCATGGCGGTGGGCGCCTGGGCGGACTCGGGATTCGGCAACGTCACATCGGGTTCCGGCGCGGTCTACCTGTTCAGCTTCGACGATGCGAATTTCTCGGGCGGCACGCTCTCGGGCATCATCGGCAAGGGCTACGCGGGCGGCAAGAACGTCGACATGCCCGGCCTTGAAATGAACGATTGGTTCGGCAGCGGCGTCGCGCTCAATGACAGCGGCGATCGGCTGGCGGTCGGCGCGCTCGGGGATGACGGCGGCAGCACGACGAACACCGGCGCGGTCTATCTCTTCACCTTCTCCGACGATGACTTCTCGGACGGCACCCACGTCGCGACCGTGGGCAAGGGATACGGCGTCGACGTTTCCGGCCTTGCCATGAACGATCAGTTCGGGATTTCGGTCGCGCTGAACGCGGCAGGCGACCGGCTCGCCGTGGGCGCCATCGGCGACAAGGGCGCCAACGACGATCTGACCTCGGCGGGCGCGGCCTATCTGATCCGCTTCAACGACAGCAACTTCACCGGCGGTGCGGTGGCCGGTGTGATCGGCGCCGACTACGCGGGCACGAACGATATCGACGTGACGCAGCTCGGCGCTTCCGATCAGTTCGGCGTTTCCGTGGCGCTGAACGGCGCCGGAAACCGGCTTGCCGTCGGCGCCATCGGCGACGGGGGCAGCGGCGATGTCGCCAGTGCGTCGGGTGCCGTGCACCTGTTCAGCTTCACCGACGACGACTTCACCGGGGGCAGCCACACCGGCACGATCGGCAAGGGATACACGGGCGGCGCCAACGTCAACGTCGGCGCGCTCGAAGCGGCCGACCAGTTCGGGCGTGGCATTTCCCTCAACGATGCGGGCAACCGCCTTGCCGTCGGCGCCTTCGGAGACGGCGGCAATGCGAACAGCGCCGCCGGTTCGGGCGCGGTCTATCTGCTGAGTTTCACGGACGGCAATTTTTCGGGCGGCAGTGTAACGACCACGCTCGGCAAGAATTATTCGGGCAGCGACAAGATCAATGTCATCTCGCTCGACAATAGCGACCAGTTCGGTGTGTCGGTCGCGCTGAACGGCGCGGGCGACCGGCTCGCCGTCGGCGCGACCGGCGACGGCGGTGCGAGCAACCGCACGGCCGTGTCGGGCGCGGTGTACCTGTTCCGGTTCGAGGATACGAATTTCTACGGCGGCAGTCTCGTCGGCATGGTCGGCGACGGTTATGTGCGGAAGCGCGATATCGCGCTCAACGCCGCACCCGACACCGGCGAGCAGTTCGGCATGGCGGTGGCACTGAACGGTGCCGGAGACCGGCTGGCCGTCGGCGCCTATGCCGACAACGGCGCGGGCAATGCGGCTGCGGCGTCCGGTGCCGTCTATCTCTTCAGCTTCAGCGACGACCAGTATTCGGACGGCGCGCTCGAGGCGATCGTCGGCAAGGGCTATGTCGGCGGCAAGAACGTGAACGTTGCGCAGCTCGACGCGGCCGACGGCTTCGGTTTTTCCGTATCGCTGAACGACGACGGCGACCGCATGGCGGTCGGCGCGTGGGCGGATGCCGGGCTTGGCAACACGACCGGCGGTGCGGGCGCGGTCTACCTGTTCAGCTTTTCGGACGACAGCTTCGCCGGCGGCGCGCACGTCGGCACCATCGGCAAGGGCTATACGGGCACGGGCAACATCGACCTGACGCCGCTCGCCGCGGCCGACAGGTTCGGCACGTCGGTGGCCTTGAATGCGGCGGGCGACCGGCTCGCGGCGGGCGCCTATCTCGATGACGGCGTCAGCGGCGGCGCCAACGACGATTACGGCGCGGTCTATCTCTTCCGTTTCACCGATACCGATTTCGGCGGCGGCACGCATTCCGGCACGATCGGCAAGGGTTATGTCGGCGTGGGCGACGTGAACGTCGCCTCGCTCGATACCGGCGACTATTTCGGTGTCTCGGCCGCACTGAACAGTGTCGGCGACAGGCTCGCGGTGGGCGCCACCGGCGACAACGGTTCGGGCAACAGCACCACGGACGCCGGCGCGGTGCACCTGTTCACGTTCACGAACGGCGATTTCGGCGGCGGTGCGCTCGCGGGTACGATCGGCAAGGGCTACAGCGGCGGCAAGAGCCGCGATCTTGCCGCGCTGGAGGCCAGCGACCAGTTCGGCCGTTCCGTCGCCCTGAACGGCGACGGCGACTATCTCGTCGCAGGCGCGAACTACGACGACGGCGCCGGCAACGCTGTCGAGAACGCGGGCGCGCTCTACCTGTTCACCTTCTCGGACACGAGCTTCACCGGGGGCGTGCACAAGGGCACCATCGGCAGCGGCTACGCGGGGACATTCGACACTGCACTCGCGCTCGGCACCGGCGACAATCTCGGCGTCTCGGCTGCGCTCAGCGCCAACGGCTTCCGCCTCGCGGCGGGCGCGAACGGCGACGACGGCGCCAGCAACAGCATCAGCAACAGCGGCGCCGTGTATCTGTTCACGACCGACCTCGCGGCGGCCGGCGGCCTCTCCTATGCCGACGATCCGGACGCGACCGTCAACATCTCCGCGACTTCGCTCGCGGCGCTGCTCGCAGCGGGCACCAACCTGACGCTGCAGGCTTCGAACGACATCACCGTCTCGGCGGCGGTGACCGTGAACAACGCGCTCGGCGACGGCGGCGATCTGACGCTGCAGGCCGGGCGCAGCGTGCTCCTCAACGCGAGCATCACCACCGACAATGGCGATCTCACGCTCATCGCCAACGACACGCTCGCGAACGGCGTGGTGGATGCCCATCGCGACAGCGGAGCCGCCGCCATCACCATGGGCGTGGGCACGGCGATCGCCGCCGGCACCGGCGCCGTCACCATCGATCTGCGCAATGGCGCGGGCAAGACCAACACGGCAGCGGGCGACATCACGCTGCGCGCGATCACGGCAGGTGCGCTCACCGTCACGAGCGCCGCCACCGCGGGCGACATCCTGCTGAACGGCAACATCACAACCAGCGGCGCGCAGGCGTATACATCGGAGCGCGATATCAAGCTCGCGGCGAGCACGACGCTCACCGTGACCGGCGCCGCGACGCTGGGCATGGACGCGGCGCGGCAGGTTTCACTCACCACCGGCGCGAAGATCGAGAATACGTATGCCGGCGGCCTCACGCCGTTCGCGGCGATCGACATCACGGCCAATCGCCGCGCGACCGCCGACGCCGGAACGCTGAGCGGCATCGACCTCAGCGGCGCGATCATCCGCACGGCAGCAGGCGCTGCGGGCAGCATCGCGCTTTCCGCGCGCGGCGGCGCATCGGACGGGCGCGGCATCAACATGCTCGGCGGATCGACGATCGAAGCGCTGGGGTCGGGTACGATCACGCTTCACGGCACCAGCGGCACGGGCTCGGGCGGCACCACCTACGGCGTCTTCCTCCACCAGTCGTCGCAGGTCATCGGCACGAACGGCGACATCGAGATCACCGGCGAGGCCGTGGGCAGCGGCGTGGCGCCGGGCCTCTACGTGTTCAGCGGATCGCAGGTGCGCACAACCGGCACGGGCGACATCGCGCTCATCGGCTCCGCCGTGGCGGGCGGCCAGGGCGTGTGGATCGCATCGAGCTCGGCGGGCGTGCACACGATGTCGGGCGACATCAGCATCACCGCGACGAGCGGCGACGGCGGACAGCCGGATTTCACGATCGGTTCGGGCGGCACGCTCGGCAGCGCGAACACGAACGACATCACCATCAATGCGGATACGATCGGTTTCACGGGCACGGTTTCCGGAAACGGCATCCTGACGATCCAGTCGCGCACCGACGGGCGAACCATCGGCCTTGGCAGCGGTGCCGGCGACCTCGCGATCGATGCCGCCTCGCTTGCCAACATCCAGAATGGCTTTTCCGAGATCATTATCGGCAATGCGGATGCGGGCGCCATCACGGTCGGAAGCGGTCTGTCGGCCTTCGTCGACAACCTGCGCCTCCAAAGCGCCGGGGCGCTTGCCATCGACGGCACGCTCAGCACGGGCAGCAACCGCCTGACGCTCGACGTTGCCGGCGGTGGAACGCAAAGCGCGGCGCTGACCGCCGGCCAACTCCTGCTGCTGGGCACGGCCAGCAACTACACCTTCAATCATGCAGGCAATACGATCGGCACACTCGCCGCGAGCGTCGGATCGGGATCGATCTCGCTGACCAACGGTAGCGGCACCAGCTTCAGCGTGGGCGCGATCGGCAGTACAGAGGGCATCGCAGCCGCCTCCATCGCGCTCGTCAGCAGCCCAACGAACGGCGACATCACCTTCACCCGAGGCGTTACGACGACGGGCGCGCAGAGCTATAATTCCGCACGCGACATCAAGGTAAGCACCGGAAACGTTACACTTTCGGCGTCTGGCGAAGTGCCGATCACGCTGACTGCCGCGCGGCAGATCGTCCTCTCGGGCACAAGCCGGATCGAGAACACGAACACGACAGCGACAGGCAAGTTCGACGCGATCATCCTGAACGCCAACCTCGCAGACAGTGCGGCCGAGGCGAACCTCCACGGCATCTACGGCGACAACACGAAAATCATGGCCAGCGGCTATGGCAACATAAAGCTCGCGGGACGCGGCATCGCCTCCAGCAACAATGCGCAGACGGCGCGTGCCGGCATCACGTTTTCCGGTTCGACGATCCAGTCCGAACACGGCGACCTCAGCGTCACCGGGCATGGCGGCGGCGGCACCGCCGACCGGGCCATGTCCGGCGTCGTGCTGCAATGGGGCAGCAAGTTCGCCACCGTGGGCGGCGGCAACATAGACATCAAGGCCTATGGCAGCGATGCGGAGGGTGCATCGAGCGCGGCAGCGTTCGATCTGAATACCGGGATCGTCGAGGCGACCGGAAGCGGCAGCCTTACCATCCTGGGCGACGGCGGAGACGGCAACGGCCTTCATGGCGTCCGCCTGAACACCGTCAGCCGCTTCCAGACCGCTTCCGGCGCGATTTCGATCACGGGGCTCGGCGGCAACGGTTCGACGGCAGCGCACGGCGTGAACATCACGGGCGGCACTGTCTCGTCCGGCGGCGAACTCACGATCGACGGAACGGGTGGCGACGAAACCGGACACGGCATTGCGATCCAGGGGCCCGTTTCGGCGCTGGGCAGCGCAAGCATCTCGATGACCGGCCACGCATCGGGAACGAGCAGCAACAACAGCGGCATTCTCGTCACCACCGGCGGCAGCATCACCTCTGCAACGGGTGACATCACGCTGACCGCGACCGCCGACGGTACCGCCGGCAACTTCCCGGCGCTCTACGTGCTGGGCGGTGCAACCACCGCGATCCAGTCCACGGCGGGCGGCGACATCACCCTCCAGGGCACGCGCAGAAACGGCATCGGCGAGGGCGTCTGGATCGGGAGCGGCGGCGGCAGGGTGCAGACGACGAGCGGCGACATCTCGATCACCGGCGTGACCGAAAACAGCACCGGAAGCAACAGCTACGACGGCGCCCGCATCGCGGCGAGCGGGCAGGTTTCCACCAGCGCCGGCGGCGATATTCTGCTGACGGGCACGGCCGCGGGTAGCGGCAACGATGTCGGCCTGTTCGGAACGGGTGTGCTCGGCGTTACGGCAACCGGCGATATCACCATAACCGGAGACACGATCGGCATCGCCGTCACGTCCAGCGTTGCCGGAAGCGGCGTTCTGACGATCCAGACGCGCACGGCCGGGCGCACGATCGGCATCGGCACCGGCGCGGGCGGTGATCTTACGCTGAGCGCCAGCGCGCTCGGCCGTCTCCAGAATGGCTTCAGCGAAATCGTTATCGGCAATTCCACGGCCGGTGCGATCTCCGTGGGAACAGGCCTGTCCGCTTTCACGGACAACCTACGCCTTGTCGGCAGCCAGACGCTCGCCGTGGACGGCGTGCTCAATACCGGCGGCAATCGCCTGACACTGGATATCGCCGGTGCGACCACCCAAAGCGCCGGAATCACGGCCACCCAACTCCTCTTGCTGAACGATACCGGTGCTTACACGCTGACGAACACAGGAAACGACATCGGCACACTCGCCGCCGACACGGATGTGATCGAACTGACACACGGCGGCGCAGGCGCGCTCGCGATCGGTGCAGTCGGTGCCGTATCCGGAATCACGGCGACAAGCGTCTCCCTTACCGCGACGCAGGCGACCAGCAGCCTGAACTTCAATCAGGACGTGACGACGAGCGGCGCGCAGACCTATTCGGCGACGCTCGGCAATATCACGGTGAACAGCGGTGCCGATCTGCTCGTTACAGGCAAGGCAACGCTTGCCCTGACGGCGGGTGCGCGCATCCTGCTTTCCGGTGGCACGCTCGCGAACAGCTACACAGCGGATAGCGACGCGTTCGAAGCGATCACGCTGAAGGCGAACGAAGCCGGCACGGGCACAGGCTCGGGCGACGCAGCGATCAAGCTGGCCGGGGGCGCCGGCATCTCCACGGCAGCGGGAGGCGGCGGCAACATCAGCCTGCTCGGCAAAGGCGGCGCAAGCATCAGCCACGGCATATTCGTGGATGGCAGCACCATCGAATCGCTGGGCGCCGGAACGCTCACGCTGACCGGAACGGGCGGCACCGCCGCAGGCGGCACGAACATCGGCATCTACCTGAAGGGCACGGACACCGACGTCGTCAGCAATTCCGGCGCCATGCTCATCTCGGGAACCGGCGGCGCCTCCACCGGTCCGCAGAATTACGGCGTGCATATTCATGACGGTGCCACCATCGCGTCCACGGGCACGGGAGACGACGCGGCGGCGATCGAGATTATCGGCGCGGCGGGCGGCACCGGAAGCGGCGCGACGAACATCGGTGTCTACGTGGCGGATACCAGCGCGGCGATCACCAGCATCGACGGCGACATCAGCGTGACCGGCACCGGCGCGGCGGCATCGACATCGAACAACAACATCGGCGTGCGCCTTATCAACGACGCACGAATCGAATCGACCGGAACCACTGCCAACGCGGCGAAGATTACGGTGATCGGCAACGCCGGCGGCACCGGCGCGCTTTCAGCGAACAATCAGGGCGTCAGCCTGCAGGGCGCGGCCGCGACAATCACAAGCGCGTTCGGCGACATCGCGATCACCGGGACAGGATCGGAGACGGCAGGGAGCGCCAACAATCACGGCATCCATATTCTGGAAGGCGCGCACATCGCATCGACGGGCACAACGCCCGGCGCGGCGAAGATCACGCTTTCCGGACAGGGCGGCGGCGATGCCGCATCGGCGACCACGAACACGAATATCGGAATCTATCTTTCGAGCCCCAATACTTACATCGAGAGCATCGTCGGCGACATCACGATGACCGGCACGGGCGGCGCTGGATCGGACGGCGTGGATGCGCATCACTACGGCATCCAGCTCGGGCTCGGCACGCAGGTGAGGTCCACCGGCAGCGATGCCAATGCCGCCGATATCATTGTTTCGGGAACGGGTGGCAGCGGCACCGGAAACAAACGCAACGGCGTGTATCTGAACGCTGTCGAGGCCCTGAAAAGCGACGCCGGCAATATCTCCATCACCGCACGGGGCGGTGTGAGCGCAGGCGGCACGGGCAACGACGGGCTTTACGTTTCCGGCGTGGGCACAAAGGTTCAAAGCGGCAGCGGCACGATCGTTGTCGATGCGGCGAAAGGCGGCGGCACCGGCAAGGACCTCAACAACCTGACCGGCAGCACGGCGGTACAGTCCACGACCGGCCGCTGGATCATTTACCTGACCCATCCGGATAACAGCACCTTGAACAATCTCGCCAGCGGCAACCTGCCGATCTGGGGGAAGACACAGTTGACGCTGGCTCCAGGCTCAGTCGGTTCCGGCAACCGCTACGTCTTCGCCAATCAGCCTACGCTCACGGTTTCAACGAGCTTCTCCGACAGCAAGACCTATGGAACCGAATATACGTTCCCGACACCGACGCGCGGCATCAACTACAGCGTTTCCGGTATCGTATCCGCATCCAGCTATCAAAGCGTGTGGACGCAGGAGACACTGAGCGATCTCGGCATTTCCGGCGCACCCGAATTCAGTTCGAGCGGTGCCGCAGCGGCCGCGAACGTCGCCGGATCACCCTATGCCATCAATATAGCCAACGGCACGCTTGCAAGCAGTGCCGGCTATGCATTCGGCACCCCGTCCTCCACCGGTTCGCTGACCGTGACGCCGAAAACATTGACGATCACCGGCGTGACCGCGGCGGGGAAGGATTACGACGGCGATGACGACGCCGACCTTTCCGGCGGCGCGCTGGACGGGGTGGTCGGCAGCGACGATGTCGAATTCTCGGCCGGCGCGGGCGCGTTCGCGAGCAAAAATGTCGGAACATGGGTGGTGACCGCCACGGGCTACACCCTCTCCGGCAGCGCCGCCGCGAACTATGAACTCACCCAGCCTACCGTCGCCAATGCGACGATCTCGGCAAAGGTTCTCACGCTGACCGGCGTCGCCGCTGCAGGCAAGGACTATGACGGCAATGCCGATGCCGACCTCTCCGGCGGGTCTCTGGTCGGTATCGTCGGCAGCGAGGATGTCGAATTCTCGGCGGGAAGCGGTACATTCGCAAGCAAGAATGTCGGCACGTGGACGATCACGACAACCGGCTACATGCTTTCCGGCGGCGATGCCGGAAACTACACGCTGACCCAGCCCGCCGTCGCCAATGCGACGATCTCCGCAAAAGCCCTCACGCTGACCGGCGTGACCGCTGCGGGCACGGATTATGACGGCGATGCCGATGCAGACCTCTCCGGTGGGTCGCTGGTCGGTATCGTCGGCAGCGAGGATGTCGAATTCGCCGAGGGTTCGGGACTGTTTTCCAGCAGGAACGTGGGCACATGGAGTGTCACTGCATCGGGCTATACGCTCACCGGTGATGACGCCGGCAATTACACGCTCACACAGCCCACTGTCGCGACCGCAACGATTTCGGCAAAGGCTCTCACCCTTTCCAGCGTCACTGCGGCGGGCAAGGACTATGACGGCGACAATACAGCCGACCTCTCCGGTGGAGCGCTTGTTGGGATCGTTGGCAGCGAGGACGTTTCCTTCTCCGCGGGCAGCGGTACGTTCGCGAGCAAGAATGTCGGCACATGGACGATCACAACAACCGGCTACACGCTTACCGGTGACGATGCCGGGAATTATACGCTGACGCAGCCCGCCGTCGCCAATGCGACCATTTCGGCAAAGGTTCTGACGCTCACGGGTGTTGGCGCTGCGGGCAAGGACTATGATGGCAACGATGCAGCCGCGCTTTCGGGTGGAACGCTCATCGGCATCGTTGGTGGCGAGGACGTGACGTTCGCCGCCGGCTCCGGAAACTTTTCGAGCAAGAATGTCGGGACGTGGTCCATCACGACCAGCGGCTACACGCTTTCCGGCGACGATGCCGGAAACTACACGCTGACCCAGCCCACGGTTGCCAGCGCCGCGATCACCGCAAAGGCGCTTACCCTGGGCGGCATAACCGCCGCGGACAAAGACTATGACGGCGACACCGACGCCGATCTTTCCGGCGGCACGCTCTTCGGCGTGGTGGGAAGCGACGACGTTTCATTCGTCTCGGGCTCCGGCGTATTCGGAAGCCGCAATGCCGGAACCTGGTCGGTTACCGCCACCGGTTATGCGCTGTCGGGTGACGACGCCGGAAACTATACGCTGACGCAGCCGACGGTCGCCAATGCGACGATCTCGCCGCGTACGCTGAATGCGGGCGTCACGGCGGACGGCAAGATCTATGACGGGACGCGCGACGCTGCCCTCACCTTCTCCACTGGCGACATCGTGACCGGGGATTCGGTGACATTCGCCTACGACGCGCAATTCACCGACAAGGCCGCCGGGATGGGCAAGGCCGTCAGCCTGACCGGCAGCGTGACGCTGACGGGAACGGATGCCGCGAACTACACGCTCGCGCTCGATCCGAGTGACGTGTCCGCACTCGCGGCGGATATTATGGCACGAACACTAGCCGTGAGCGGCGTCGGCGCGCTCGACAAGATCTACGACGGCGGCACATCGGTCGGACTTTCGTTCGCGACTGCCGACATTCTCTCCGGCGACACGGTGACGTTCGATTACACGGCGAACTTCGCGGACAAGAAAGCCGGCGTGGGCAAGGGCGTGACCGCCTCCGGCGTTTCGCTCTCGGGCGCGGACGGCGGAAACTATGTTCTTGTCCTCGATGGCGCATTGCTCGCTGGGCTCACGGCCGACATCGACCGGAAGGCGCTGACTCTGGATACCGCCGCAGCGGTGGACAAGACGTACGACGGCAACCGGAACGTGACACTCGACTTCACGACGGGCGACCTGGTTTCCGGCGACGACATCGGTTTCCTCTACGAGGCACTCGCGGCGGACGGAAATGCCGGAACCGGCAAGGCCGTGACGGTCACCGGGGACACTGTGTCCATCAGCGGTACCGATGCGGACAACTACGATCTCGGCTTCGATCCCGCTTTGCTCTCGGGCCTTGCGATCGACATCGCCGCAAGGACGCTGAACATCACCGCCGTGGCGGCGCTCGACAAGGTCTACGACGGAACGAGGACGGCCGCGCTGACGATCACCGCGACAGGACTTGTCGGCGGCGATGATGCGGCGTTTGGCTACGACGCGCGCTTTGCGGACAAGAACGTAGGCGCCGGAAAACCCGTCACGGTGGTGGATAGCATCCGCCTGAGCGGCGCGGATGCGGGCAATTATGTCATTGTACTCGATCCCGCGCTGCTCGGCAGCCTTTCGGCGGACATCACCGCGAAAACGCTCAGCATCACGGACGTGCTTGCGCTTGCGAAAACTTACAACGGTTCGCGCGATGCCGACCTCGCCTTCGTCACCGACGACATCGTCGGCGGCGACTCGGTCGGTTTCGGTTACGAGGCGCTGTTCGCAGACAAGAACGCGGGCGCAGACAAGGCCATCGACGTCACTGGCAGCGCGGTGGTGCTGACCGGCGCGGACGCGGGCAATTACGCGCTCAGCCTCGATGCCGCGCTGCTGCTCGGCCTCAGCGCGGATATCGCCCGGAAGACACTGACCGTCACCGATGTCGCGGCCGTCGGAAAGACCTACGACGGCACGCGCAACGTACCGCTCGATTTCACGACCGCGGATATTCTGGCGGGCGACAATGTCGTGTTCGACTACGAAGCGCTGGCTGCCGATCGCAATGCCGGGACCGGCAAGGTCGTCACCGTGGGCGGGGTTTCGCTGTCGGGCGAGGATGCGGGCAATTACGATCTCGCTCTGGACGACGGCCTGCTCGGCGGCCTCACCACGGACGTTGCCGCGAAGGCGCTGACGGTGGTTGTCGACGACCAGTCTCGTGCGCGCTTCCAGCCCAATCCGGCGTTCACCTATCACCTCGTCGGCCTCGCCGAAGGTGACGACGCCTCGGTGGTGAGCGACGTGACGCTGCTGACGGCCGCGACGGACGCCTCGCTCGTCGGGCGGTATGCGATCGAGGCGTCGGGTGGATCGGCACCGAACTACGTGCTCGCTTACGCGCCCGGCACGCTCACCGTGACCGGCCACCTGATCCCGCCCTACGATCAGGACCGCATCCAGCACGTGCCCGGCAACCTGAGTGGCAGCGACGGTTTCGGCGGCCTCGTTTCGATCGCCCCGTCACCCACGCTGCACATGCTCTCCGGCTACGCGGACATGGTCGGCGAAGCGGCGGCACCGGACGGCCGGGGGCCGTTCTGCTCCGATCCGGGGAACCGCACGCGCGGGCAGCGCCTGCTTCCGTACCTCCAGCTCAACATGAGCGGCCGCACACTCTACTGCCTCGGCAGCCCCTCACGTTTTGCGCAATAGACGCCTTAAATTGACAGTCCTAGTGTCATATTGTTGAGTGACAGCGGGACGCGAGGGACTGTCCAAGGGGGGTGTCGATGCGGCTGGGCGGGCTGCGGTGCTGGCTTTGGGTGGGCTTTGCCGTCATGGCAGCCAATGCGCCCGCCCGCGCGGACTCTCCGCCCGTGCGCCCCAACTTCGTGCTCATCCTGGTCGATGACGCAGCGCTGATGGATTTCGGCAGCTACGGCGGTGAGGCGCGCACGCCCAATATCGACCGGCTCGCGGGCGCGGGCACGCTGTTCACGCACTACCGCACCTCGCCGCTCTGCGCGCCGTCGCGGGCGATGCTGCTCACCGGCATCGACAACCACCGGAACGGCGTCGCCACCATTCCCGAGGTGCTGCCGCCGGAGCACGCGGGGAAGCCGGGCTACGGCCTCCGGCTCGAACCCGATGCGATTACGGTCGCGGAGCGGCTGCGGCGTGCGGGCTACCGCACCTACATGACCGGCAAGTGGCACCTCGGCAGCGGTAAAGGCGAATTGCCGCCTTCGCATGGGTTCCAGAAGTCGTTCGCGCTCGACGCCTCCGGCGCGGACAACTGGGAGCAGAAGCCCTACATGCCGTATTACGATACGGCACCGTGGTTCGAGGACGGCAAGCCAGCAACGCTGCCCGCCGACTTCTATTCATCCGAATTCATCGTCGACCGGATGATCGACTATCTGGCGGATCAGGGCGGGAACGATCCGTTCTTTGCCTATTTGGCTTTTCAGGCCGTACATATCCCGGTGCAGGCGCCGCGCGCCTACACGGCGCATTACGAGACGGTCTACGACAAGGGCTGGGACAACATCCGCGAGGCGCGCTGGCAGCGCGCGCAGGCGATGGGGCTGATCCCGAAGGGTGCGCCGCTGGCCGCCAAGCCCGCAGGCCAGCGGCAGTGGAATGCGCTTCCCGATCCCGAGCGTCGCCTGCTGGCGAAGAGCATGGCGGTGAATGCGGGCATGATCGAGGCGATGGACCATCATATCGGCCGCCTGATCGCCTATCTCGAAAAGCGCGGCGTGCTTCAGAATACCGTGTTCGTCGTGACCTCCGACAACGGGCCGGAACCGAACGAACCGGTCAGCCAGCGCGGTTTCCCGCTCTGGATGCGGATGAACGGCTACAACCAGAATCTGGACCGGCTGGGCGAGAAAGGCTCGTTCGTCTCGATCGGCCCGGAGTGGGCAACCGCCGCGGCAGCGCCGCACAGCCTTTTCAAATTCTACGCATCCGAAGGTGGGCTGCGCGTGCCGTTCATCGTGTCCGGCCCGGGCATCGTGCCACAACCGCGTGTTTCCGCCGCCGCCTTCGTCACCGATGTTGCGCCGACGCTGCTCGACATCGCGGGTATAGAGGGTAGCGGCGGCAAGGCCATGACCGGGCGCAGCCTGAGGCCCGTGCTGAGCGGCACGGCGGATCATGTCTACTCGCCGGACACGCCGATCGGCATGGAGGTTTCCGGAAACGCGGCGCTCTATCGCGGCGACTTCAAGCTCGTGCGCAACCTGCCGCCGCACGGCGATGGTACGTGGAAGCTTTACGATCTCAGCCGCGACCCCGGCGAAACACGCGATCTCAGCACCGCCGAACCGGCGCGGGTCCGATCCATGCTCGCCGACTACCAAGCTTATGCGAAATCCATGGGCGTGCTGGATATCCCGGAAGGCTACGATCCGTTCCGGCAGATTACGCTCAACACGCGCATCAAGATCCTGAAGCATCACGGATGGGCGCTCGGCGGCATCCTGCTTGCGATCGTGGCCGTTATCGCCGTTGCCGCACGGCTTTTCAGGAAACGCAAACGGAGGTCCGCTTGACCGAACCGCTCCGGCTGCTGGGCGCCCCGGGCTCGCCCTATACGCGCAAGATGATCGCGCTGCTCCGGTACAGGCGCATACCCCACGCGATCCTCTGGGGCAGCCACATGCAGCCGCCCGAAGGCCTTCCGGCGCCGAAGGTGAAGCTGCTGCCAACGGTGTATTTCCCCCTGGCCGACGGTACGCTGGAGCCCGCAGTGGATTCCTCGCCGATCATCCGGCGGCTGGAAGCGGAGCATAAGGGACGCGAGGCGATTCCCGCCGATCCGGTTCTGGCGTTCCTCAATCACCTGATCGAAGACTATGCGGACGAATGGCTGACCAAGGCCATGTTCCACTATCGCTGGGCGTTTGCAGAGGATGCAGCAAATGCTGCGCCGCTGCTGGTGTTCTGGATGGCGCCGACAATGCACGCGGAAACCGCCGCGCAGACGGCGGATATGTTCGCCGACCGGCAGATCAGCCGGCTTTACGTGGTCGGTTCGAACGACACGACCGGGGAAACGATCGAACACAGCTACCGGCGTTTCCTTGCTGTCCTTGATGCGCTGATCGCGAGGCGCGGCTATGTGCTGGGCGCGCGGCCGTCTTCTGCCGATTTCGCCATCCACGGGCAGCTGGCGCAGCTTGCCGTGATCGAACCGACCTCCGCAGCGATCGCCGCGCAGACCGCCCCGCGCGTGCGGGCGTGGCTCGACCGTGTCGAGGATCTTTCGGGCGTCGAGCCGGCCAACGCCGACTGGCTTTCGCGCGACGAGATGACCATGCTGCGCCCGCTGCTGAGCGAGATCGGGCGGGTGTACGCGCCATTTCTGATGGCGAACGCGAAAGCGGTGATGGCGGGCGCCGAGATCGTGCAGACGGAAATCGATGGGCGCGCGTGGACGCAGCCGGTCTTCCCCTATCAGGCGAAATGTCTGCAGTGGATACGGGAGGCGTTCGCGGCACTTGGGGCGGATGATCAGGCGGCGGTGCGGACGCTTCTCGATCGCACCGGATGCGAGGCGCTTCTGCCATGAAAAAACGTTCGGCCCTTGTCGGTGTCGCGGCTCTTCTGATCGTGCTCGGGGGGGCAGCGTGGCTGAACCGCAAGGAGGTGATCCTGTGGCTCGTCACGACGCTTGCGAAGGATCGGGACATCGCGCCCTACAGCCCCGTCGCGTGGAACGAAGGCCCGGCGGCCGCACCGGCAGGGACGCGCCCGCCCAACATCGTCTTCATCCTCGCCGACGATCTCGGCATCAACGACATTTCGGCGTTCGGCGGCGGTGTCGCGGGCGGGCGCGTGCCGACGCCGAACATCGACCGGCTGGCGAAGGAAGGCGCGCTGTTCGCGCAGGCCTATGCCGGGACGGCGAGCTGTGCGCCCTCGCGCGCGATGATCCTTACCGGCCGCTATCCGACGCGCACGGGCTTCGAGTTCACGCCGACGCCGGACGGCATGGGGCGCATGGTGGCGATGTTTTCGGACAACGACCGTTCCGGCCTGCCGCCCGTCGACTGGAACCGCGATGCCGACGACAAGGTGCCGAGCTTCGACGAGCAGGGCCTGCCGGGTTCGGAAATCACCATTGCCGAGATCCTGAAAGGCGCGGGCTATCACACCGTCCACATCGGGAAATGGCATCTGGGCAGCGGCAAGGAATTCGGCGCGAACGCGCAGGGCTTCGACGAGAGCCTGCTGATGGCGAGCGGACTCCACCTGCCGGAGGACGACCCCGGCGTCGTCAACGCGAAGCTCGATTTCGATCCGATCGACCGGTTCCTGTGGGCACGGATGCAGTATGCCGCGTCGTTCAACGAAGGGCCGCTGTTCGCGCCCGGCGGCTACCTTGCCGATTACTGGACCGACGAGGCGGTGAAGGTGATCCGCGCCAACCGCAACCGGCCGTTCTTCCTCTATCTCGCGCACTGGGGCGTGCACACGCCGCTGCAGGCGACACGCGCCGATTATGAGGCGGTGGGCGATATCAAGCCGCATCGGCTGCGGGTCTATGCTGCGATGGTCCGCTCGCTCGACCGGAGCGTCGGCCGCGTGCTCGCGACGCTGAAAGCTGAAGGCCTCGACGAGAATACGATCGTGGTGTTTTCTAGCGACAACGGCGGCGCAGGCTATGTCGGCCTCCCCGACATCAACGCGCCCTATCGCGGCTGGAAGCTGACCATGTTCGAGGGCGGCATCCGCGTGCCGCTGTTCATGCGCTGGCCCGCCCGCATCGCACCCGGCACGCGCATCGAAAAACCCGCAGGACATATCGACCTGATGCCGACCTTCGCCGCAGCGGCGGGCGCGCCGCTCCCCGCCGGTGTCGCCATCGACGGCGTCAACCTGCTCGCACCGGAAACCCCGGCCCGCGCCGACGACGCGCTGTTCTGGCAGAGCGCCTACTACCGCGTGGTGCGGCAGGGCGACTGGAAGCTGCAGGTGACGGAGCGGCCCAAGAAGACGTGGCTGTTCGACCTTGCCGCCGATCCCACCGAAAAGGTCAATCTCGCCGAACGCGAGCCCGCGCGGGTCGCGGCGATGACGGCGCTGCTCGATGCGCACCGCAAGGCCGGGCGGGCGCCGCTCTATCCGCATACGATCGAGGCGCCGGTTGCGATCGACAAGACGCTCGCCGAGCGCGCCCGTCCCGGGGATGAATTTATCTACTGGCCCAACTGAGACGGTGCGTCCTTGACGATGCGGAAGCCGACGTGGCTTGCGGAGAAGTGAGCCTCCTGCGGCTGGCGGGCGGCGGGGCGGTAGCGGCGGCAGAAGTTTTCCGAGCAGAGATAGGAGCCGCCCTTGATCGTCTGCGCGCCCTCGCCCCAAGGCGCGTCGGTGATCTCCCAGACGTTGCCGATCATGTCGTAGAGGCCGATGCGGCTCGGCGGGAAGCAGCCGACGGGGGCGCGGCCGGCGAAGCCGTCGGCGGCTTTCTGTTCCTCGGGAAACAGGCCCTGCCACGTGTTGGCGACCGGCCGCGCGCCGGGTGCATAGGCGCCAGCTTCCTGATCGCCGCCCTTCGGCAGGCCGAGCGACGCGGCATACTCCCACTCGACCTCGCTCGGCAGGCGTCCGCCCGCCCACACCGCATAGGCGGCCGCATCGGCGGGGGAGACGTGCACGACGGGATCGCGGCCATGCCCGGCGATGTCCGAGCCCGGCCCTTCCGGCGTTCGCCACGTCGCGCCCTGCACCAGCTTCCACGGCCGACTCTCGCCGCCTTCGGGCGCCGTGAACACCGCCGATCCGCCATCGGCATCACCCGCCGTGCGTTCGGCATCGGTGAGATAGCCGGTGGCCTTCACGAACGCCGCGAACTGATCGTTCGTGACCTCGTGCGCCTGAATGCGGAACGCGCCGACATGCAGCGACAGCTCGGGCCGCTCCTCAGGATAGCGCGGCGCGGCGCCCTTGATGAAGCGCCCCTCGGGCACATCAACGAAAACGCCGAGCCTGTCCGCGGGAATGCCGCACGCGGCATCCTCTCCGCGCACGCCACACGCCGACAGCAGCGCAAACGCGAGAACCGCAGCGTGCCTCACAGGCCGAGCAGCCGTTCGACAGCAAGCCGCATCGCCGCCTCGGCGTCTTCGGGCGCCAGGTTCTGATCCTGCCGCAGGCGCTGCCACGACTGGAACCCCGTGACCATTTCAAGCGCCGCGAACAACGCCGGGTTCGACTGGATCTCGGCAGGCAGGATCGCCTGCAGCGCCGCACGCTCCATCGCGAGAAAGCGCTGATGCGCATCCATCAGATATTCGGACTGGAACCGGCGCGCGTGCGCCGCGATCTTGAACGGCATCAGCCGCTCGTAGATGCGCGCCCGGCGCGTCACGACCTCACCCGCCCTGCCCTGCCAGTCGCGCGCTTCGAACTGCGTCATCACCATCGGCAGGATTTCCGCTTCGATTTGCGCGTTCAGTTCGCGGTAGAGGCTGTCTATCTCCTCGAAATGTCGAAAAACGGTACGGATCGAGACACCCGCTGCCTCGGCGACGGCCGCGGCGCCCGGGTCCATGTCTCCGCCCTCGATCACAGCGCGCATCGCGGCGACGATCTGCGCACGGCTGCGTTCGCTCCGCAGTCGGCGGCCGTCCACGGCTTCCTCGCCGCGCGGCACCAGTCGGGTGACGTGCGCCACGCTTTCCGTCATGACGGCACCGCCGCGCCCCAGCTTGCGAAGCCCGCGAAGCACGGTGTCGACGGCAAATACATGGTTTCAAGACGGTCGACACGAAAGCCGCTGTTCGCCAACATCGCGGCCGGCTGGCGCGTCAGGTGGCAGCCACCGAAAAGACGCTTCCATACGGGCTCGATCCGCTGCTGCCAGCGCGCAACGTCCGCATCGGGCGCGAGGCCGTGCTCGGAAAACAGCACACGCCCGCCCGGCTTCAGCACGCGGCGCACTTCCCTGAGCGCGCTCCCCCAATCCGGGATTGTGCAGAGCACGAAGGTGACCACCGCCGTATCGATGCTCGCATCTTCAAGTGAAAGCCGCTCGGCGCCCGTTTCGTGGAACTGCACGCGGTCGGCAATGGCAGTATCCCGCGCCGTCTCACGTGCACGGGCGACCATGCCGGGTGCGGGCTCCACCGCGTGGAGCCGCGTGATGCGCGCCGGATCGTAGAAGGCGAAGTTCGTTCCCGAACCGCAGCCAAGCTCGAGCACCGCCCCCGTGGCTTCCGGCACGACCTTCGCGCGCTGTCGCATGACCGGCTTCGACGTGCAGGCGCACGATACGATCGCCGGCACGGCATAACGTTCCCAAAGCCCCATTCGCGCGCCTCCCTTTTCGATAGTCGGACACAGTGCGGGTGCGGGCAAGCACCATATTTCGGCAGGCCGGGCGGGCGGTTTTGGGTTTCCGCCCCAATCCTCCTCCTGTAACCCGGTATCGGGGGCGTGGCGAACGGAGCGGCGAGGTGGGATGATCGACGGTTTGCGCAATGTGATCGAACGGCCCCGTTCCGCACTTCGCGAGTTCCTGCGCACCGAATCCGCCGGCGGCATCGTGCTGATGGTGGCAGCGGTCGCCGCGCTCGTGGTTGCCAATTCACCCTTCGCCGACGCCTATTTCGCAGCCCTGAAAACCTATGTCGGCCCGCTTTCGCTCGGCCACTGGATCAACGACGGGCTAATGGCGATCTTCTTCCTCCTCGTGGGGCTGGAAGTGAAGCGCGAGCTGCTGGACGGCCAGCTTTCCACATGGGATCGCCGCATATTGCCCGGGGCGGCGGCGGCCGGCGGCATGATCGTGCCGGCGCTCATCTTCGCGGCGTTCAATATCGGCGATGCGGAGATGATCCGCGGCTGGGCGATCCCGTCCGCCACCGACATTGCCTTCGCGCTCGGCGTGCTCACGCTGCTCGGCCCGCGCGTTCCCGTATCGCTCAAGGTGTTCCTGACCGCTGTCGCGATCATCGACGACCTTGGCGCCATCGTCATCATCGCGCTGTTTTACACCGCCGAACTCAATCTCGCCGCGCTCGGCGCCGCTGTTCTGCTCATCGCGGTGCTTTACGGTTTCAACCGCTTCGGTATCCGATCGCTGTGGCCTTACATGATCGTCGGCGCGGGTGTGTGGGCAGCGATGCTGCTCTCGGGCGTCCATGCGACGCTTGCGGGCGTCGCCGTGGCGCTCACGATCCCGCTGACGCCGGCGCCCGGCCATGTCGACGACGAACATTCGCCGCTGCACCGGCTGGAACACGCGATTGCCGGCTGGGTCGCGTTCGCGATCGTGCCGATCTTCGGCTTCGCCAATGCCGGGCTTTCGTTCGCGAACGTAACGACCGAGATGCTGGTGAGCCCCATCGTCATCGGCATCGCGCTCGGTCTCTTCATCGGCAAGCAGATCGGCGTGTTCGGCGTGATCCATGCCCTGAAGGCGCTGCGCCTCGCCGACTATCCGGTGCACGCATCCGCACTCCAAGTCTATGGCGTCGCGCTGCTCTGCGGCATCGGCTTCACGATGAGCCTGTTCATCGGCGGGCTTTCCTATGCCTCCGACATTTATCTCGACGAGGTGAAACTCGGCGTGCTCGGCGGCTCGCTACTGTCAGGCATCCTTGGTGCGGCGGTATTGTCGGTCGCGCGCCGCGAACAGCCCGTCTAGAGATCCCGCTTCCGGATCAGCCCTTCCTGCGTCACCGAAGCGACGAGAACGCCGGAGCGGTCGTAGATGAGGCCGCGGTTGAAGCCGCGTGCGCCCGACGAGCGCGGGCTATCCTGCACGTAGAGTAGCCAGTCGTCGATGCGGAACGGCGCGTGGAACCAGAGCGCGTGATCGAGGCTGGCGATCTGCATCGCTTCGTCCCACCATGCGAAGTTGTGCGGCCGCTCGCTCGTCGAAAGCAGCGTCATGTCGGAGGCGTAGGCGAGCATGCACCTGTGCAGCGCGGGATCGTCCGGCACCGGCGCGATAGCCTTGAACCAGATGTTCTGCTGCGGCGGCCGTGCCCCGCTGCCCGGTATCGACGGATCGACACGGCGGAACTCGATCGGGCGCTCCTGAAGGAAACGCGCGAGGCTCGCCTCGGGAATCTTATCGGCGAACTGCCGCCGCCAGTCCATGTCGCTGATCAGCGTTTCCGGGTCGGGCACGTCGGGCATGTTGAACTGATGTTCGAGGCCCTTTTCCTCGACCTGGAACGACGCCGCGAGGTTGAAGATCGGGCGGCCGTGCTGGATGGCGATGACGCGCCGGGTGGAAAAGCTCTTCCCGTCGCGGTCGCGCTCGACCTGATAGACGACCGGCACACTATGGTCGCCTTCGCGCATGAAATAGGCGTGAAGGCTATGCGGCGGGCGGTCGTCCGCCACCGTGCGGCTCGCCGCGACGAGCGCCTGCGCGATCACCTGACCGCCGAACAACCGGCGGAAGCCCTCGCCCGTGTTGCGGCCGCGGAACAGATTTTCCTCGATCCGTTCCAGATCGAGCGCGGACACGAGATCCGCGACCATCTCCTCCGGGCGCATCAGTGCGCGCCCTTCGGCGTTTCCATCAGTTCGATAAGAACGCCGCCCATATCCTTGGGATGAATGAAGATCACCGGCGTACCGTGCGCGCCAATGCGCGGCTCGCCGGTGCCGAGCACGGTGGCGCCCTTCGCGCGCATGTCGTCGCGCGCGGCGATGATGTCAGGCACCTCGAAGCACACGTGGTGCTGCCCGCCCGCCGGGTTTTTCTTCAGGAAGCCGTGGATCGGCGAATCCTCGCCATAGGGCTCGATCAGCTCGATCTGGCTGTTCGGCGTGTCAACAAAACAGACCCACACGCCCTGCGCCGGGAGCGCGAACTTTTCGTGGATCTTCGTCGCGCCCAGAAAATCGCGGTAGACGGCCACGGCCTTGTCAATCGACGGGGTGGCGATACCCACATGGTTCAAACGTCCGATCATCTGGGCCTCCTTCGCCGCATGTTGCATCTGCGAAGAAGGCCCTTACCGCCGTAGCCGCGCAGGACGCAACCCAGCTAGAAACTCAGGCTGAGCGTGGCACGCACGTCGCGGCCCGCGAGCGGCACATAGTCCTTGGTGAAGCTCGCATGGCGGCGCGCATCGACATCGAAGAGGTTGTTCGCCGATAGCTGGAGCGTCGCGGGGCCATCCACACCGAGCACGCGCCACGAGACGGAGGCATTCACCAGCGTGTGCGAGCCCGTGGGCGTTTCGAACGCGGCGACGCGCGTCTGCTTGTCGCTCCATTCAACCTCGATGCGGCCGTTCACGAGATCCGACTGCGCCTCGATGCCGCCGAGCAGCCGGAGCGGCGGAATGCGCGGCGCGGGGCCGACCGAATCGATCTTCGCGCGCACATAATCGGCAACACCATCCGCCACGATGCGGAAGCCGCCCGCGTTGAACAGCGGCGCGGAGAGTTCCGCTTCGAAGCCATAGTAGGTCGCGTCGGCCTGCGCGTACTGGAAGACCGGAAGCTCGTCTTCCTCCAGCCCCGTGTCCCCTTCATAGATGTAGTTCTTGAACCAGCTCGCGAAGGCGCCGAGCGAGAAGGCGACACCGCCGGTCTCGCCACGCAGGAAGGCTTCGAGGCCCCAGCTCTTTTCCTTGGCGAGCATCGGATCGCCGACCTCGAACGCCTGCGTCGCGATGTGCGGGCCGTTCGAGAACAGCTCTTCGGCGGACGGTGCGCGCACGGCGCGCGAGCCGTTGATGCCGATGTTGATGCCGTCGATCAGTTCATAGCGCGCACCAAGCGCGGCGGAGAACGCATTGAAATGACGGGTGACGCCGACTGCATTCGAACTGACGTTCGTGCGCTCGTAGCGACCCGAGGCTTCGACGCCGAGCGCGCCGAGGTTCAACTCCTGCACCGTAAACAGGCCAAACTGTTCGGTCTCGTTCGGCGGCAGGAAAGCTTCCTCACCGACGGCCGAGAAGTCGCGGATGTAGAACTGGCCGCCGAACGCGCCGTTCCATGCGCCGCGCTTCGCCTGCACGAGCTCGACGCGGCCTTCGACGCCCTGATTGTCGAACACGGTGCCGACTTCGTCGCCCTCGAACTCGGTGTGCGTGTAGTCCGCATAACCCACGCGGACGCGGAGCTTTTCGAGGAAGCCCTCGCCGAGCTCGACCTCGCCGCGAACGTCCGCGCGCCACTGCTTGAGGCCGATGCTGACGTCGCCGTGTTCGTGGCCCTCCTCGCCTTCACCCTCACCCTCGTGCGCGTGGAGCGCAGGCCGTTCCGGAACGCCGTAATTCGAATCGAAGTAACCGACCGAGAAACCGAGCGATCCGCCATCGGTGATGATCGCAAGACCGCCGCCCGCCGTTTTCGTGCGCGTGAAGCTGTTCGGCAGGCGTCCGCGCACACCGGCCGCTTCGGCGGCCTCTTCGTCGCCTTCCGCGGCGTGTTCGAGCGCGTGCGCGCGAAGCTCGGGGGCGAGCGCGTAGCCGCCGATCCTGAGATTGTTGGTGTCGCGCCAGCTGCCGTCGACGTGGGCGACGATCGTGTCGGTGAGCGCGGCGTCGATGCCGCCGGCGATGCTGACTTCGTCCGCCGCACTCGCGACGCTGCCGATTGCGTCGACATGCACGCCGTGCTCGGGAACCGCGCGCGGGATGCGCTTGTCGAGCACGTTGACGCCGCCGCCGATCGCCGACGAGCCATAGAGCAGCGAGGCGGGGCCGCGTATGATCTCGACGCGCTGCGCGGTGATCG
>JAEULI010000030.1 GCA_016793845.1 Sphingosinicella sp. | reverse complement strand
CATCACACCATGCGCCATTTTTGCAAAATGAAAACCAGCATCGGCCGCAACGATTTCGCTTTCGGGCAGCAGCGCGGCAAGGCGCCCATCGTGCGACCCGAGATCGAGAATGCGCGGAAACGATGGTCCGAGCTCGGCGAGCCGCTCGGCGAGATCGGCGGCAAGCGCATCTTTCAGGAACGCGAAGCGCGCGAAATCGGGTGCGGCACGATCACGGGCGCGGCGGCGGGCGGTGCGGTCGAACGGTTCGATGGGGTCTGACATGCAGGGCACCTCTTGTCCGAGGGAGGCTGCAAGCGCAATGCCGGGCTGCTACGACATGCCGATGGAGAGGGCAGTCTTCCAGCTTCTGAAACGAACAGGCGCGGGTTTTATCGACCTGCTGCTGCCGCCGCGCTGCCCGTCGTGCCGCACGATCGTGGGCGAGGACGGCAGCTTCTGCGCGCCGTGCTGGTCGCGCCTCAACTTCCTCACTGCGCCGATGTGCGCCTGCTGCGGCCTGCCGTTCGCCTATAGCGCGGGAGACGAGGCGCTTTGCGGCGCGTGCATGGAAACGCCGCCGCCGTTCGACCACGCCCGTGCCGCGCTCACTTACAACGCGGCAAGCGGCGGGCTCGTGCTGGCATTGAAGCACGGCGACCGCACCGCGCTGGCGCGCATCATGGCAGGCATGATGGCCCGCGCCGCCGCGCCGATGCTCGCCGATCAGCCACTCCTCGTGCCGGTGCCGCTGCACACGCGCCGCCTGCGCCTGCGCCGCTTCAATCAGGCCGCATTGCTGGCGCACGCGCTGGCCCGGCGCACCGGGCTCGGCGTGCTTGCCACCGCGCTCGCCCGCGTGCGCGATACGCCGATCAGCCGCGGCATGTCGCGGCGCCAGCGTGCGGAGAACGTACGCGGCGCGATCCGCGTCCGCGCGGCGGCGCGTATCAAGGGAGCACACATCCTGCTGGTGGACGATGTGATGACGACGGGCGCCACTGCGGAGGCCTGCGCCCGCGCGCTTCGCCGCGCCGGGGCAGCGCGCATAGAGATTGTAACTTTCGCCCGCGTCACCCATGATACTGTCGAACAGGGCTGAAAAGAGCCAAAGGGATCGCGGTTTGTCCAAGATTGAAATCTACACGAAATTCCTGTGCCCCTACTGCACACGCGCGAAGTCGCTCTTGAAAGCGAAGGGTGCCGCTTTCGAGGAGATTGACATCACGCTGTGCGGGGACCGCCGCTCCGAGATGATCCAACGCGCGCACGGGCGCACCACCGTGCCGCAGATTTTCATCGGCGGGCAGCATATCGGCGGATCGGACGATCTCGCGGCGCTCGACGCCGACGGCAAGCTCGATCCGCTACTGGCGCAAACCGCCTGAACGCCCCATATCCAGCCCCATGACGACACGCATCGCCATCGCTCAGATGACGTCCGGAACGGACTCCGCCGTCAACGCCGCCGCGCTCTCGAACCATGTGGAAGCCGCCGCCACGGGTGGCGCGAAAATGCTGTTCACGCCCGAAATGTCGGGGATTCTGGATCGGAACACCGCCCGCCTCTTTGCCAATGCACGCGGCGAGGAAGACGACGTCGCACTCGCCGCCGTGCGCGAAGCCGCGCGGAAGACAGGCATCTGGGTGGCGCTCGGCTCGCTCGCGCTGCGCGATGCGCGCTATGCCGACCGCCTCGTCAACCGCAGCCTGGTGATCGACGACAAGGGCGAGATCCGCGCGCGTTACGACAAGATGCACCTGTTCGATGTCGAGGCCGCGCCCGGTGAATATTACCGCGAATCCGCGAGTTTTGTTGCCGGCGCAGGCGTCGCGCTTGCCGAAACGCCCGTCGGCACGCTCGGCCTCGCCATCTGCTACGATGTGCGCTTCCCCCGCCTGTTCGATGCGCTGAGCGGCGCCGGCGCGCAGGTGATCGCGCTCCCGGCCGCCTTCACACGCCCCACGGGCCGCGCGCACTGGCACACGCTGCTCCGCGCCCGCGCCATCGAAACCGCCTCGTTCGTGGTCGCCGCCGCGCAGACCGGCGAGCACGAGGACGGCCGATCCACCTACGGCCACTCGCTGGTGATCGACCCCTGGGGCGACATCCTGCTCGATGCGGGAGAAGAGCCAGGCCTCCACTTCGTCCAGATCGATCTTGAACGCATCGCGGACGTGCGCCGCCGCATCCCCGTGCTCCAACACCGCAGGGACATCGCCGCGCCGTGATCGTCTTCGACCTGAAATGCGGCGAGGCCCACGTCTTCGAGGCGTGGTTCGGCTCCTCGATCGACTATGAGACGCAGAAGGAACGCGGCCTTCTCGCGTGCCCGCTGTGCGGTAATGCCGAGATCGCCAAGGCCGTGATGGCGCCCGCCGTTCCCGCCAAGGGCAACACGCGCGCGGATGCCCCGCCTGTTCCCGTGGCAGGGGGCGACGACGCGCGGATCAAGCAGATGCTGGGCGCGCTCGTCGACCTGCAGAAGAGCATGATCGAAAGCAGCGAGTACGTCGGCGGACGTTTCGCCGAGGAAGCGCGCGCGATCCACTACGGCGAAACCGACGCGCGCGGCATTTACGGCGAAACGAGCGCTGACGAAGCCGCACAGCTTCGCGATGAAGGCATCGAAGCAATGCCGCTGCTGTTCCCCACGCGCCCCGGCCGCACCGACGCTTGATATTTTCGCCCGCTGCCGCCACTGATGCGAGCGCGTGCCCCCGTAGCTCAGCAGGATAGAGCGACGGTTTCCTAAACCGCAGGCCAGAGGTTCGAATCCTCTCGGGGGCACCATTTTTTCTGGCCCTCAGGCGACGGGCGGCCGCATCCGCGGCCTTGGCTTTCCTCGCATAAGCTCGGGCGGCCGGTCGGCCTAGCGAACCCTGACGGGTTCGGAATTGGGCGGTTTTTGCTGTCTCGAACAGTCGGCGACCATATGCCGCTTCGGCAGTTTTCAAACGGGGTTTGGTGAACGGATCGACGCTTTCGATGCGGGCTCAAGATTCCGCGGAATCTCGCGGTGGGGCGAGGAATACGACCAGCCGTTTTTTCAGAAGGACCGGCCGAGTCTCGGAGCCGAAACCATATATGGGCATCGCCGGAAAACGAAGTTAGAGTTTGTTAACAAACGCCGGTCAATACTCTGGGTCAAAATACCAGTTTTACAGAGTGGCAGCAGGCAGGATTCGGGTCAAAAAAAGACCGAGTTCAATAATAATAATTTCGCGATCGGGTCGAAGCATGAACAATCTGGGTCTAACGGAAAGTATCAATCCGAGTGAGACCTTTGACGTTCTTGAAAATCCTGTAAACAATGAAAGTTATCACGGGATTAACGCTAATTGCAATTTTCCGGATCGCGCGGAAAAATTACAGCTGGGCAAAATAGAACGCCGCAAAAAAGCCCGGGATTTCGCCAAGTATTCGATCAGACCGCTCAAAATCGGCGATGTTGCCCGCGCGATGAAAATCGCTGCGGACAACTTCAGCGGCGAGGTCGGCCTCGTCGCGCGCAGCTATCTTTGGCATTTCGCGCGCAAAGCCGGCTTCCCGCACATCACGTCTATGTGGGCGAAATGGGAAGTCCATATCGAGGACGCAGGCGAGACCGTGACGCTCGATCTCCTGTCCTCGTTCGTGCATGGCCGCGACGTCGCATGGATCGATCTCGCTTCCCAGCCCGAAGCCGCGGTGGACCTCGCCATGGCAGCGATGCGCCGCTGGCCGCGTTTCCACCGTCTGCTGGTCGTTCGCCTCGAGCGCGTTCACGCGCCGCAGTTCCTGGCTGCCGGCTTCCGCATCGCCGGCCATATTCCGGACGGGCACGGCGAACATATCTACCTCTATGCCGAGCGGAAAAGGCTCATCGACCCGCTTCAGCCGGTGGTGCGGCTTCGCTTCAGCGGTCGCCGCAGCGTCTCTTCGGACTGCGAGTTCAGCGTCGTGGAATGCAGCGGCTCGATCATCGGTCTTACCGGCATTTACGAAACGGAATTCTGGCGCGATGTCACGTGGGGCGCCTGGGGCGCCATCGATCCGGCACGCGCGCGGCGGGACGCGGTGTTCGAAACGCTGCGCCTGACGGAAAACCGCGCCAAACAGAACGGCGCGCGCTGGTTCTGCCTCGAAACCTCCGATTGTGAAAAATACCGCCACGCCCGGCGCATTTACGAGCTGTATGGCCTGCGGCCGCTGCTGACGATCCCGAATTTCTACCTGAACGACGACGGCAAAGCCGAAAAGTTCATCGTGTATGGCAAGCCGACAAGCGACGACATCGCGCGTGCGCCGACGATGGTCTCCGAAAGGGCTTGACGGGCGGCCTCTGCCCGCGTCCCTCTTCCGGTCCGGTTTGAGGATGAGCGGGGGAGGACGGTTTTCATGCACTATCTCTATCTTGCGGGCGCCATCGTTGCCGAAACGATCGGCACTTCCGCGCTCAGCCAGACCGCCGGGTTCACACGGCTGACGCCCACGCTCATCGTCCTCGTCAGCTTCGCGACGTCGTTCTACCTGATGTCGCTGGCCCTCCAGAGCATTCCCGTAGGGATCGCCTACGCCATCTGGGCAGGTGTCGGCATCGTGCTCATCACCTTCATCGGCTGGGCGTTCCTGAAGCAGACGCTCGATGCGCCGGCCTTCGTGGGCATAGCCCTGATCCTCGCCGGGGTGATCGTCCTCCGGCTCTTCTCCCGCGCCGCCGTGCATTGAGCATCGTTTCGGACGCCTCACCGCAGGTCGTCGGGATTCTTTACAATTTTCGGAACGCTTTTTTCGCCGCCGGAACGGACGGCCCGTTAGCCTCGGAAAATTAACCCTTTCTTCACGCATAGCGCAAATGGCACGCGACTTGCTTTCCTGATTTTCGGCTATCAGTTCTCAGGAGGCGTACAATGCGCAACAAGGTTCTCAACAAGGTTCTGCCCGCGATGGCACTCGTCGCCGCGGCCGGAATGTCCACGGCTGCGCAGGCAGCGCTCGTCAACACCTGGTCCTACGAAGTGACCTCGGTGTTCTCCAACCCGGTTTTCGAAGCCAGCGGCTCGGGCTCGCAGCAGATCAGCTCCACGCGCATCCAGTGGGGCCCTTCGAGCGTCAAGAGCGCCATCGGCGTCACCGACACGCCGACTGACGGTTTCCTTGACACCAACGGCACGTGGAGTCTCGCTGATCAGTACTATCACGAGAACCGCACGCTTCCGACCGGCACGAAGTCGCTGCTCAGCACCGATCTGTCGATCACGATCGCACTGACGCCGTTTGATCCGGCCGGTAGCGCGCTCGATCCGATCGAGCACACGTTCAACATCTCGTTCATCGAGACGCCGAACGCGGGTTCGGGCGGCATCTGCGCCGATGGTGGTGCGGTTGGCGTCGGCATCAACGCTGCAGGCTGCGCCGACATCTTCGTGCTCGACTTCGACTTCGGTCAGTTCGACTTCTCCTATGACGGCGCCAACTACTCGCTGTTCATCTTCGAAGATCCGGACACGGCAGGAACGCTCGGCTTCCTCTCCGACGAAGCTTGCGCTTCGGCCGGTGTGGCCGCTGGCTGCTTCGGCTTCCTGACGGAAGAAGCCAAGACGACCTTCGCGCAGTTCGTGCTGTCGATCGAAGGCCGCGAAGTTCCGGAACCGGCCGCGCTTGCGCTCTTCGGTCTCGGCCTCGTCGGCCTCGGCGCCACGCGCCGCCGCCGCAAGGCTGCCTGAACGCCGCACAGCGTTTGAATAACGAAAGAGACCCGGTTCAGGAGACTGAGCCGGGTCTTTTCGTATGTATGGACCAATCGCAGCCGATCTTCAGTGATCAGCCCTGTTTCTCGACGAGCTTTCCGGCAGATGCCCTGGAGTGCGTCATCTCCAGCCAGTGGTCCCGGTAGCTTGAAAGGTCGAGGGCGACCGGCGCTGCGAGGTCGAGCGGTACCTGCACCGTCAATGACGGTGAGAGCAGGCCGAGCGCTCCGAGAGCCAGGTCCGCCTCCTGCCGAGCGACGTAGACCCGGCAATCCGTGCGGAGGCTCGCCAAGGCGGAAACGAAGGCCTTCGAACGCGCAAAACGGCCATCGATCATGATCGTGCCGCAAGCTCCGACGCGTGTGAGCGCAAAATCCGTCAGCAAGGTCGCATAAAGCGCTACGGCGGCGGCGCGTGCTACTGGATCCTGGGGCGTGTTCTGCCATACGCCCGCATGGTCCGCGAAAGGGCCCACACCCGGCACGAATGTCGGCAAGATCATAGAGCCTCGGGACACGCACTCCGGCAGCGCGGCCATAATGCCGTCCTCGTACTGGGGATCATCGATCCTGATCCCCTCACCGCATAGGATTTCGACTTCGCGCCCGCCCATGAAGATCAGTGTCGGAACCGGCAGCGCATTGACATCGACGTTGACGACGCCACCCTGACCCAGCGCCACGAACGCGGGCTGTGTATCCCTGCTCGACCGCATCGTGACGAACCATGTGCCCGTGGACACAATGGCTGCATCGCGGTCGCGGATTTCCGGATGCATCCGCGCGGCCAGCAGCGCGGCATTGGAATCGTGGAGCCCAGCATGGACCTGCGTTTCCGCGGGAAGCCCCGTGGCCGCACTCCATTCGGGAAGCAGCGTTCCGACCACATCCCCGGCACGACAAAGAGGCGCAAGGCGCTGCGCCCATCCACGCTTCACAGCCATGGGCGAGGGCGTCTTGCCGAGCGGCGACCACAGATCGGTATGCGCGCCGAGGCTGGTGACTTCCGACACGGCAACACCGGTGAGCCGCCATGCCCAATACTGCGGCCAAGGGACGATCACCGCGTTGCCGGCGAAGAGATCCGGAATACGGGCTTCCAGCGCGTGAAGCTGCGCGCCAAGATTGAGCCCGCGATCCATCGCCGGGGAACCGGTTTCGCTGAAAGCGTCCCGGTGGACGCGATAGGCGTCAAGGATGTCGGCGGGCAGCTCGGCTTCATAATCCATGGGCGCTGCGACAAGCTCCCGGCCCCGGACAACCGCGCAGGCTGCCCCATGCGCGATCGGAATGATCGCGGAGACGGTTCCCATGCGTGCAAAATCGGACAGGCTGATGCGTAACCACGCCTCGATACCGTCTATATCGAGACAGGGATATCCGTTGGCTTCGACCTGCCGATTGGAGTGTCGGGTCCGTGCCAGTTCCTGGCCGTCCCGGGTCCACAACGACGCCTTGCTGTGGGTCTTTCCGATGTCGATGACAACGACCAGACCAGCCATACCCCTCCCCCACACATCTTTCCGATAGCCTGTCTGGACAAGCGACGATCATCGCTATAAACAATCAAATCAAATCTAAAACAAGCAAAATGCGTCAAATTCTGGAGGAACCCTTGGCAGACAAGCCTTTCTTGCCCGAGCAGATTGCGGACCACAATGCACGGCACATCGCAGCCCTGACGGACGAATACGAGTCGCTCGGCCGTGCGCTGGGAAGGCGCGGCATCGACATCGACGATGTGAAGGCGAAGGTATCCGGCTTCTCCCTCGCCCTGCCCACCTGGGCGACGGGACGTGGCGGGACGCGCTTTGCCAAGTTCCCGATTCCGGGCGAGCCGACCAACATTCACGAAAAGCTCGCAGACTGCGCCGTGGTGCAGCAATTGAGCCGCGCCGCGCCGCGCGTGTCGCTGCATTTCCCGTGGGACGGGGCGTCCGACTATGCTGCACTTCGCGAAGAGGCCGAGACGTACGGGCTTGGTTTCGATGCCGTCAATTCGAATACCTTCCAGGATCAGCCGGGTGCTGAGCATAGCTACCGCAGCGGCAGTCTCGGCGCGGCGGATACCGCCGTGCGCGCCCAGGCGATCCGCCACAACATCGATTGCATCGAGATCGGCAAGACGCTGGGATCGAAGGCGCTCACGGTTTGGGTCGGGGACGGCTCGAACTTCCCGGGGCAGCAGGATTTCACGCGCGCGCTCGACCGGTACATCGAGGCCACGTCCGAAATCTACAGCCGCCTTCCTGACGATTGGCAGCTCCTCCTCGAACACAAGATGTTCGAGCCGGCCTTCTATTCGACGATCATTTCGGATTGGGGCTCCTCACTGATGGCGGCGCAGGAACTCGGCCCCAAGGCGAAGTGCCTCGTCGATCTCGGACATCACGCGCCAAATGTGAACATCGAGCAGATCGTCGCCCGCCTGCACCGCGTCGGGCGCCTCGGCGGCTTCCATTTCAACGACAGCAAATACGGCGACGACGACCTCGATTCAGGATCGATCAACCCGCACCAGCTCTTCCTTGTTTTCAACGAACTCGCGGAAGCCGAAGCGCGCGTGCCGGGGCCGACACCGGCCTACATGATCGACCAGTCGCACAACGTGACCGATCCGATCGAAAGCCTCCTGTCGTCGACCGAGTCGATCGTCAGCGCGTTCGCCAAGGCCGCACTGATCGACCGTGATGCGCTCCACGACGCGCAGGATCGCGACGATCCGATGATGGCGTTTCAGGCGCTCCGGCGAGCGTACCGTGTCGACGTCTCGGCCATCGTCGCCATGGCCCGTATGGAGGCCGGCGGCGCGATCGACGTGCTCGAATTCTACCGCGACAGCGGATGGCGTGCGCGCAAGGCGCAGGAGCGCAAACCGGTCGGGCTCGGCGCCGGGATCGTCTGAGCGCTAGAGCCTGATCGTTTGAAATGGAAGCGCACCGCGCTTCCATTTCAAACGTGTATCAGTCTCTAATCATCATCTTAGACAGCGCGGGCGCTGCTTTGTGCGAGGCGGTATTTTTCCGCCTCCCACCCCGCAAGCGCCCGCGCTTCCGCATCGGGAAGGAAGACGACCGAGGCATCGGTCGGAACCCTGAGCAGCATGTCGATGACCCACGCGAGGATATCGTCCGCGCCCGCGCGCAGATCGTTCCTCACGTAGCCGCCACGGCCGGGCGCAAGCAGAACCGCCGGCGCACCTCCATAGAGGCTTCGATACTCGGACAGGACGGCCTGGAACTGGCCATTCGAGGGCAGATGTGCTGCGGGTCCGCCAAGGAAAACCACCTGATCCGGCGCGAGCGCGCCGCCGCACATTATTGAGGCCAGGCGCCGATCCATCGCCACCCAGCTGAGCGACTCGTCCCAACGGTAGCCGGGGACGGACGATGGCTGCGCAGCCGGTGCAGCGGGTGGCGCCTGCAGCGGGAACGCGAGATCACACTCCACCTCATGCAGAAGATCGGCGGCGGTGGCGGGAGATTCCGCGGCAACGACAAGGCCGTGATTCTGCAGAACGAAGACGTTCGGCCTGTCACCGCCGGATGCCGCCGCGTGCGCGATCATGGCGGCGAGTTCGGGGCCCGGCCGAACATAGGGGATGAACGCGCCGCGCCAACGCCCTCCGCACGCCTTCAGCCGCTCCGGGCCATCGGCGAGAATCGAGAGCGTCGTTGCATTCAGCGAATGGACATGGAGCACCACAGGGTGCGGCAGGACGGCGTGGAGCGCGGTTTCGATCGAGGGCTTGAGATGCTGCGTTGCCGGATCATCGAGCCGCGCACCGTCCAGCGCCTGCCCTGCGGCGTCCGCCAGCCGATGCCGGACGGCTTCGAGCGCCAGCGGCACCATGATATCCTTGGCTTCCGCATCCGCCAGCCAGCAGCCCGATGCTTTCACCCAGAGCGTGCCGCCTTCCTTCAGCGAAACATTGCCGCCCGCGCCCTGCACGATGGCGCGGTCCGCACCAAGACGCGCGGAAACCGCGCACAGCTCCCGCCAGAGATCGCTGCGGACCATGGGCCTCCCAAACGTTTGCGTCAGCGTGTGAATGCCTGTGCGTTGCCAGCATCGACGTTGACCATGTTGCCCGTCGACTTGGAAGAGGCTTCGGACGCGAAAAACGCAACCGCCTCCGCAACGTCTGCCGGAAGCACATCGCGCTTCAGCAGCGAACGGTTGCGATAGTGAATCTCAAGCGCCTCTCCGGCATCGATCCCGTGCGCGCCCGCGCGCTCCTGCCGCCACTCACCGTCCCAGATCCGGGAGCCCTGGATCACCGCATCGGGATTGACCGTGTTGACGCGGATTCCAAGCGGCGCACCTTCCAGTGCAAGGCAGCGCGCGAGGTGCAGGGCAGCGGCCTTCGCGGACGCATAGGCCGAGGCATTTGTTGCTGCGGCGATGCCGTTCTTCGAACCGATAAACACGATCGATCCGCCACCCGATTCACGCATCAGGCCGAACGCAGCGCGCGCCGACAGGAAGTATCCGCGCGCGAGCACATCGTAATTCCGCTGCCAAAGCTCAATCGAGGTTTCCTCGATGGCTGCGGAGGAGGCAATCCCGGCATTCGCAACGAGGATATCGAGGCCGCCGAACGCCGCGACACAGGCATCGAAAGCGCCTTCGACCTGTGATTCATCCGTAACGTCGCAGGCCGCATAGCGCACCAGATCCCGGCCGTAGCGCTGCTGAAGATCTGCGTGCACGGCCTTGACCGCTTCGGCGTCGCGATCGAGCAGCATCACGCAGGCGCCGTCTGCCAGAAGCCGTGCGGCTGTCGCCGCGCCGATGCCGCCGGCACCGCCGGTGATCACACCGATCCTGCCCGCGAGCGGACGCGGTGGTGGCATTCTGCGCAGCTTCGCTTCCTCAAGCGCCCAGTACTCAATGCCGTAGGCTTCCCGTTCGGGAAGGCCAACATAGCGGCCGATGGCTTCGGCGCCGCGCATCACATTGATCGCATTGCCGTAGAACTCGCTGGCAAGCCGGGCGGTCGTGCGATCGCCGGCGATCGCGATCCGGCCAATGCCGGGGATCAGCACGATAACGGGGTTGGCGTCGCGCATCGGGGGATCGCCCGGCACGGCGCAGCGCGCGTAATAAGCGGCATAATCGGCGCGATACTGCTCCACGGCACCTGCGAGATATTCATGATCGTCGAGACGGGCGGGATCGAGAACCAGCGGCGCGATTTTGGTTCGCAGGAAATGATCCGGGCAGGAGGTGCCCAGCGCTGCAAGGCGGCCGAAGGCGCGCGCGCAGACGAACTCCATGGTTTCCGGATCATCGCTGACGTGCGTCACTTTCGCGCTGCCGGTGCTGACGAGACCGCGCAGCCGGGGCATCAGGGTAACCATCGCGGCGCGGCGTGCATCCGGTTCGCGCGACTCCACCACACGGCCGCCGAACGCGGCCTGCGTTTTCATGGATTTATTGAGATGACTCGCCGCATCGCTGATGAGCCTTACGGTCCGCTGATAACATGCGCGCGCATCATCGCCCCAGCAGATGAGACCGTGCCCGGCGAGGACGACGCCTTCGAGATCCGGGCTCGCCTGAACAAGATCGCGCAGTTGCAGGCCAAGCGCAAAGCCGGGCCGCTTCCAGGGCAGCCAGCCGATGCGGCCGCCCCAGATTTCGCGTGTGGCCGCCTCACCGTTCGAAGATGCCGCAAGCGCGATGACGGCATCGGGGTGCACATGGTCGACGTGCGCGAACGGGAGATAGGCGTGAAGCGGCGTATCAATCGATGCCGCCCGCGGATTGAGCGCGAACGTGCAGTGCGGGAGATAGCCGACCATCTCGTCTTCGTGCTCTATGCCGCGATAAAGCGCCTCGAGCCCGAGCAGCCGATCGAGATAGAGCGTCGCGAAGCCATCGCGCTTCATCGAGCCGATGTCGCCGCCCGATCCCTTCACCCAAAGCACCGTGACATCGGCGCCGGAAAGCGGATCGACACCGGGAAGTTTTCCGGACGTGTTGCCGCCACCGAAATTGGTGATCGTGAGATCGGCGCCGAGAAGATTTGAGCGATAAAGCAGCAGATCTTCCGGGGACATCCCCGAAGCCACCGCATCATCCCAACGATCGGCGGGGATAGCAAACGGCAGTGCCGCGAAATTTTCCGAGGCAGGGCGCTCGCTCATGTCGTTCATCGACTTCTTTCTACGTCTTCGAATGTGCGTCCCGCATATCAAATGCCATTGCCACATTCAATCGTTTTCGATAGATATTGATCATCTTTTATCATCATCCTGAGCGTATGGAGACGGAAAATGATCGCAGCTTCCGTCGGCGATTACCGCGCGATGGCGAGACGGCGACTGCCACACTTCCTGTTCGAATATATTGACGGCGGCTCCTACGCCGAGGTGACGCTTGCACGAAACCGTTCGGATCTCGAAACGCTGGCGCTGCGCCAGCGCGTGATGCGCGACATGTCCGGTCTCGATCTCGCAACGACCCTGTTCGGCCAGCCTCTCGCCATGCCCGTGGCGCTTGGGCCCGTCGGGCTTGCCGGCATGAACGCGCGGCGCGGCGAGGTTCAGGCGGCGCGCGGGGCAGCGACGGCCGGCGTGCCGTTCTGCCTCTCCACGGTTTCGGTATGCCCGATCGACGAGCTGCGCGCGGCCAGCCCCGCACCATTCTGGTTCCAGCTCTACATGATCCGTGATCGCGGCTTCATGCGCGATCTCCTTGCCCGCGCGGACGCAGCAGGCTGCCCCGCGCTCATCTTCACGGTCGACATGCCGGTGCCCGGCGCACGCTATCGCGATGTCCGATCGGGTCTCGCCGGCGCGCCGGGCCTGTGGGGCGCATTGCGGCGGTTCGCGCAGGCGGCGATGCGGCCGGACTGGGCGTGGGATGTCGGCACGATGGGGCGGCCACATCACCTCGGCAACATTGCGCCCGTGCTTGCCGGGCGGACGGGGCTGGAGGATTTCTTCGCATGGATGCGAGGCAATTTCGACCCGGCGATCCGCTGGTCCGATCTCGATTTCATACGCGCCGAGTGGAAGCGCCCGCTGATCATCAAGGGCATCCTCGATCCGGAAGATGCCATTGCCGCCGCAGACGCCGGTGCCGACGGCATCGTGGTATCGAACCACGGCGGCCGCCAGCTAGACGGCGCGCTATCGACGGTGGCGGCACTCCCACCGATCGTCGAGGCCGTCGGCGAGCGGCTGACCGTGCTGGCCGACGGCGGCATTCGATCCGGGCTCGATGTGCTCCGCATGATGGCACTCGGGGCGCACGGTGTGCTGCTCGGCCGTGCCTGGGCCTATGCGCTTGCCGCACGCGGCGAAAACGGCGTTGCGCACATGCTCTCGCTGATCGCGCAGGAAATGCGCGTGGCCATGACACTGACGGGATGCCGCCGAGTGGAGGACATCGGTCCCCACTTGCTCGCGTAAACGCGTGCAAATCAAAACCGTGGGAGGGTTACGAAAAATGCAGACGCAACTGACCGACGAAGAGGTCCGCTTTTACCGCGACAACGGATACATGATCCGGCGGAACTTTCTCGATGCCAAGCAGGTCGCCGAACTGCGAAGCAACGTGCTTGCCGCGATCGCGGCGATGCCCGGCAAGCGGAAGATTGCCGGCGTGGGCGCCGATCTTGTCGAAGGCGATGCCTATTATGACCGGGTCTTCACCCAGCGGATCAACCTCTGGCGGCTGAGCGACGTGGTGCAGCGCTATATGCAATCTCCCGCGCTTGGTGAAATGCTCTGCAAGCTCGAAGGCGTGGATCGCTTACGCCTGTGGCACGATCAGGCTTTCATAAAGGAGCCGTTTGGAAATCCGACGGCGCTCCACATCGACAATCCCTATTGGTCTTTCCACTCGCGCCAGTCGATATCGATCTGGATTGCGCTTGAGGATGCCACGCTGGAAAACGGCTGCCTGTGCTTCCTCCCCGGCAGCCACAAGCTCGCGCGCTACGATAACGTGTTTCTACGCGACGAATTCGGCGCGATTTTCGATATCTATCCCGAGATGAAGGATATCCAGCCCGTACATGCCGTGATGCGGGCCGGTGATTGCAGCTTCCACAACGGGCTGACCGTGCACGGCGCAGGCGTGAACATGACGACAGGACGGCGGATGGCGATGTCCTGCGCATACATGCCCGACGGCGCCGTGTTCAACGGCCAGCAGAATATCCTGCCCGACAGCTATTTCGCGGAACTCCGTGTCGGCGATCCACTCGACAACGACGAACTCAATCCGCTGATCTGATCCGTGCCTGCGCGCGGATGGCGTCGATCAGCACCATGTTTGCCGCTGCATCCGCGCCGCCGGTAAGCGGCTGTGCTTCGCCGCGCAAAACAGCCACCACATGATCGAGCTGCGCGGCAAATGTCGTGACGGGATCGACATCGAGCCGCGTACGCGTGCCGCTGCGTTCGAGTACTGCGTCAGCGCCGCGATGGGGCATCAGAAACCCGCGCACCATAAGCCTCCCCGACGTGCCGTTCAGGATGATGCCGCTCGATGGCGCAGACGTGCGCATTGATGCGTGCAGAGTTGCGCGAACGCCCGATGCAAAGCTGAGGCGTGCGGCAACCGCCCGGTCCACACCGCGCTCAAATGCCATCCGCGCATCCGCGACCTTCGCGTCGCCGAGCAGCGAACGCAGGGCGTGAACGGGATAGCAGCCGAGGTCCATGAGCGCGCCGCCACCCGCCGCCACCGACCAGCGATGCTCGCCCGCATCTTCCGGTATCGGATACCGTAGCCAGGCGCGCGCTGAGACGACGCGCCCGATCGCGCCATCCGCAACAAGCGCCTCCAGTGTCCGGAACAGCGGATGATACCGGTAGTGAAACGCCTCGATCAAAGGGACACCTGCGCGGCCGGCCGCAGCGACCATGGCTTCGGCCTCTTCGGTATTCAGCGCAAACGGCTTCTCGCAGAGCACAGCCTTCCCTGCGCGAAGCGCACGCTCTGTCCATTCGCGATGCAACATCGGCGGCAGCCCGATGTAGACGAGGTCGATATCCTCCCGTGCCAGCATGGCATCGTAGCTTGCCGCCCAGAAGGGAATCTCATGGGCGTGCGCAAAGGCCTCGGCGCGCTCGGCATCACGTGCGGCGATGCAGTGCACTGTGATGTCATTGTGGCCGCGGGCAGGCGTAATGATTGCTGGAACCGCGATGCGGCCGGCGCCGAGGATGCCGATCCGGATCTTTCCAGTCATGGCTGCGCCGCGGTGAAGCGAACATCGAACTGCCGAAAAGGCTCTAGCGGTCCGGCCTCGAACGTGATCTGATCGCCTTCGTCGTACCATGCAAGACTGGTGCCGTCGGGAATGCTGGTCACGCTCGCGCAGGCCATTCCGTCCGGCACGGTCACCCGAACCGGGGCGGCAGGCACTGGAAGGGCCGGAAATTCCGCCGGATAGGCGAGGAGCGAAATCCGCAGATCATGGTCCCCGCCGGAAAACGCCGTCATCCACACGGACGGATGCGTTTCGACGGAAACGCGCGGGGCGCTGGGCATCAGACTGCGGATCAGACTGATGAACAAATCTTCCTGATCGGGCGCCTGCATGGCCTCGATGTCGGCCGCGCTGTAAATCACAACACCCGAACCGATCGCTTTGCGCAGGATCGCAGGCGTTTCCGTCGTCGTCCAGGGCGGCGACGAATGGATGCTCGCCCAATTCGTGTCGCTCGCCGTACCCCCCTCCGGGTATCCGTAGGGCAGGCCGATCAATGCTAGCGTTTCCGCATCGTCCGAACGAACACGCGTCGTTCCTATCCGCGCGTCCGGCCCGCGCCAGTGTGCGACGGGGCGTGATGCGCCCTCCGGCCGCGTGTCGACGACATATACGAGCCGCCCCTCGAACGTGCCCGAGCGCGTGCAGCCGAACACGTCGGCGAGGCCAGGGTTCTGCCGTGGTCCGCCATGTACGTTGTAAAGCGAGGTGTCGCGGCTTGCATAAAGACGGCCGCCGCCTGCGACATAGGCGCGGAACGCCGCACATTCCGCTTCGCTCATGCGGATCGCATTCGGAAGCACGATCACCGGCCAGCGCTGCAGTTCGCCGATGTTGGCAGCCGACAAGACGCCGAACGGAATATGTGCGCGTTGCAACGCACGGCAGGCGCCGGCGAGCGCATCGAAGTGCGGATAGTCGGGAAGGCTGCCGGCAGGCGCAGCCTCCAACGGGATCGGCCCTACTGCGGGATTGAACCGTGACAAATCACTGAAGTAGAGGCCTACATCTTCCACGGGAGCATCCGCAGACCGCGGAAATGCAACGGCGTCGGCGAAGCCTGCCTCGATACGATCAACAACGGCGGCATCCAGCCGACCGTCGGGGTCGATGGCTGCGATGGCGAGGAATGCGGCGTTGGAGGCCGCAGCCGCAAGCGCCTTCGTTTGCATCTCGGGAATCGGCCGCAAGCGTGTGTGTTCGATGAGACTCGTCGCAACCGTCGTCATGAACTCCGGCGGCCGGCTTGGCGACAGATTGAGCATCAGGCGGGTGATGAGCAACTGCTCGGCCCGGTCACCGTAAAAATCCCCGCCGAGGAAATCATGTCCAGCGACGGACGCAATGCTGATGCCCCGAGTCCAGTTCGAAACGGCGAGCGCGAAGTTGTGATAGACGTC
>JAEULI010000158.1 GCA_016793845.1 Sphingosinicella sp. | reverse complement strand
GAGCCGCGCGCCGGAGTTTGCTGTAGGCGACCGCTTCTACGGATACTGGCCGCTCGCGACGCATCTTCTGGTGCGGGCGCCCGTATCGGCACCCGGCGGCTTTACCGACGCCGCGCCGCACCGGCAGGGCCTTGCCGACATCTACAACCGCTATAGCCGTGTGGAGCCGCGCCTTGCGGGCGAGGAAGCGCTCGATGCGCTGTTCCGGCCGCTGTTCATGACCGGGTGGCTGATCGACAGCTTCCTTGAGGGCGCGGGCGATTTCGGGGCCGGGCAGGTGATCCTGTCGAGCGCTTCAGCGAAAACGGCGATGGCGGCAGCGTTCAACCTTTCGAGGCGCGGCGCGGTGCAGGTGATCGGGCTGACCTCTGCGGCGAACCGTGCCTTCACCGAAAGCCTCTGTTCCTATACCCATGTGCTCACATACGATGAGGTCGACACGCTGGAGCAGAAGCCCTCGGTATACGTGGATTTCGCGGGCGACCGCGCGCTGACGCAAAGCGTGCACGTGCGACTGGGCAATGCGCTGAAACACAGCGCCATCGTGGGCATGACGCACTGGAGTCACGGCGGTGACACGCCCCTCCCCGGCCCCACGCCGACATTGTTCTTCGCGCCCGCGGTCGCCGAGGCGACGGTCGCGAAGCTGGGCTCTGCCGGTTTCGCGGACGTGACAGGGCGTGCATGGGCGAAGTTCGTGCCCGCCGTGCGGAACAAGCTCGCGGTCGAGACGCTGCACGGTCTCGATGCCGCCGAAGATGCCTACCGCGACCTTGCGGCGGGCAGGATCGGCGGCGCTTCAGCGATCGTGGTGGAGCTGGACTGAGAACCCGGAATCAGGTGCCGTCCGGGCCGAGCGTGGGATCCAGATCGCGCGGGCGGATGAAGCGGACGAGTTCGCCCGTGGCTTCGTCGATATCCTCCCAGCGTTCCACGTCGAAACGCATCTCGGCGAGCGTGGCGGTCGGGTACTTGATGTCGACCTCCTTGCGGAGCGTGCCGCTGCCTGCGGGCGTCAGCATGAAGATCAGGTCTTCGAGACCGGGGTTGTGGCCGACGAGGAGCAGGGTTCCAGCCTCGGCGTCGGTTTCGTGGACGATGTCGAGCAGCGTCGGCGCGGAAGCCATGTAGACGCGCTTGTCGAAGATGGCGCCAAGGCGGCGGCCCGCGCCTGTCTCCACGCCGTCCAGCGTCTCGATGACGCGCACGGCGGGCGAGGCGACCACGCTGTCGAAGGCGAGGCTCTGTTCGCGAAGGTAGCGCCCGATCGTCTCGGCGGCGCGGCCGCCGCGCGTGTTGAGCGGGCGATCGAAATCGCGCTCGACAGGGTCGTCCCAGCTGGATTTGGCGTGGCGGAGCAGGAAGATCGTCTTCATGTGGCGGCGCTGATGCCCGATGTCGCGCCCGGTGTCATCGGAAGATTTCGTGTCGGCGAAGACATTTCCCGCACGATGCGCACGGCCTCGTCGAGCGGGACGCGCTCCACCTCGACGCCGTCCGGGAAGGCCTGGCAGAGGCGGCTCGGCACGGCGGCGCCGAGCAGCACGAAGGTGCCCCGGTCGCTCGCGCGGCGAATGAGCCGCCCGAACGCCTGCGCCATGCGGCCCGAGGCGACGAGGTCGTCATAGGTCTTGCCGCCGAACGCGGCGCGGCGGGCAGCGTGGAGCACGGTGGGGCGCGGCCACGGCACGCCTTCGAGCACGACAAGACGCAGCGAATCGCCGGGCACGTCGACGCCGTCGCGTAGCGCATCGGTGCCGAGAAGCGACGCGGCGGGATCGGCGCGGAACATGTCGACGAGCGTGCCCGCATCGATGGGATCGATGTGCTGCGCGAAGAGCGGCAGGCCTTCGCGGGCGAGACTCTCCTCGATGCGCGCGTGCACGGCCTTCAGCCGCGAGATCGCCGTGAACAGGCCGAGCGCGCCACCGCGTGACGCCGAGATCAGCGCCCTGTACGCCCCGGCGAGCGCGGGGACATTGCCGCGCTGCACGTCCGTGACGATGAGGACGCGCGCTTGCCGGGCGTAGTCGAAGGGGCTGTCCGCCGAAAAGCGCACGGGCGGCAGCGGCAGATGCGAGGCGCCGGTGCGCGCCTCGCTGTCGCGCCAGTCCGCATCGGGCGCGGCATCGTCGGTGATGCGCGAGCGCAGCGTCGCCGAGGTGATGACGGCGCCGTGCGCCTGTTTGAGCACCGCTTCGGCGAAGGGCTTGGTGGGATCGAGCCAGTGACGGCGGATGCCGACGTCGATCTCGCGTCCGTCGATGCGTTCGAGCGCGAGCCAATCCACGAAATCCGGATCGGCGTGCCCGCCCATGCGCGCGAGGAGTTGCACCCACGCGCCGATCAGCCCGAGCCGCCACGTGAGGCCGGAGAGAGCGCCTTCGACGCGGGCGCGGCCGGCGCCATCGAGCCAGTCCGGCGATTCCTCGACGAGGGCTTCGAGGCGCTGCGAGAGCTTCATGAGCGGCACCGCGATGGCTTCGAGCGACCGCGCCGCCACCTCCGCCGCATCGACGAGCGCGGGCTGTAGCGCGACCACCTCTGTTTCGAGGCCGTAGCCGGTTTCGGCCGCATCGGCGCGGGCGTAGACCTGCGCGCGCACGGCGGCGAGCAAGCGTTCGATCGGGCCTTCGGGCGTGCCCTCGACGACGCGGCCGAGCCAGCCGTCGGCGGGAAGCGCGGCGGCAGTGTGGACGGCGTCTTCGAGCAGGATCGCACCTTCACCGTCGAACGCGACGAGGTCGCCGAGGCGAGCGGCGAGGCCCCGGCGACGACCCTTGCTGCGCTTTTCGGGGCCGATGATCCAGCGGCGCAGCTCGATCGCCTCGCCGCCGGTGAGCGCCATCGCGAAGGCGCTGTCGGCGGCGTCGAACAGGTGATGGCCCTCGTCGAACACGATGCGCTTGAGGCCCCGCCCCTCCGCCTTGCCGCGCACGGCATTGACCATGACGAGCGCGTGGTTGGCGATGACGAGGTCGGCGTCCGCCGTGCCGCGCACGGCGTGCTCGATGAAGCAGCGGCGGTAATGGGGACAGCCCGCGTAAACGCATTCGCCGCGCCGGTCCGTGAGGCTGGCGCGCGCGTTCCGCCCGAACAGGCCGGAGAGCCAGCCGGGAAGATCGCCGCCCACCATGTCGCCGTCGCGGCTGTACATCGCCCAGCGCTGCACGAGCTGCGCGAAGATCGCCGCGCGGCCCGCGAAGCCGCCCTGCACGGCGTCTTCGAGATTGAGCAGGCAGAGATAGTTCTCGCGGCCCTTGCGGACGACGACGCGTGCCGCCTTCACGCGCGGATCGGGGTAGAGGCGCGCGGTTTCGTGATCGAGCTGGCGCTGCAGCGCCTTCGTGTAGGTGGAGAGCCAGACGGTACCGCCGGACTGCTCGGCCCAGAGCGAGGCGGGCGACAGGTAGCCCAAGGTCTTGCCGATGCCGGTGCCTGCCTCGGCGAGCACGACGTTCGGGGCGTCTCGGATTTCGCGCGGGCGAAAGGCGGCGGCGGCGGCGATCGCGTAGGCGCGCTGGCCGGGGCGCTCCTCGGCACCGCTGCCGGTGAGCTGCGCGAGGCGTTCCGCAGCTTCATCGCCCGTGACGACGACCTCGCGCACGGGGACGGGCGGCGCGCCCTCCTCCCATTTGGGCAGGCTTGTGAAGACGGAACGGTCGTGGCCCTGAGGCTCGCCGAGCGCGGCGAGGACGGCGGGCGCCCACGGCCACTTGAGGCGAGAGAGGGCGCGCGCGGTGTTCCACGCGCCGCCCGCACGGTCCCACTTGCCGCCTTCGATCTGCGCAAGCAGTGCTTCCGTGACGGCACGGAGCAGCTTCGCCTCCGCCGCACCCTCATGCGCCGAATCGAGGCCGAGGACGGCAGCGAGCCCGTGCACGGTCGGCACCGCAAAGCGCGCGGGATGCACGAAGGCGAACAGCTCCAGCACATCGAGACCCGAAGCTTCCGGGTAGCCGAGCTTCGAGGCGACGAGCGGTGCGTTTATCAGCAGCGTCGGCGTGTCGGCGAGCTGGCGGATCGCCGCCTGCCGGTCCACCTTGCGCGCGCCATCCGCATCGGCAAGCCAGATGCCGTCGAGCCCGATGTGAAGCGCGGGCCAGGGGATGGGAGCTGTCGTCACACCCCGTTTTCGGCCAGCGGGTGTTGCCGGCGCAAGCAAAACCTCAAGCCGGCGTCATCGTCTCGCGCAGCCGGAAGACGAGCGCCTCGACACGCGCCACGTCGGGAACGCTTTCGAAAACGAACGTGTCCGTGGTGCGATCCCCTTCGCTGTCGCGGTGGCTGCCGGTTTCGATGGAGAGCGTGCCGTGACCGCTCTCCCGCTGCCGCCGCGTCACCGGGCCGATCGACGAAGCCTCGACGCTGCGCACCTTGAGGCTGCGACCCGCGATGAGTTCCACGAGGCGGCGGTCCGTAACGCCGTAAATCGTGCGGTGTGCCGTTCGTCTTGCCGAAAACGGCGCGGCCATCATGGCGAGGCCGATCACCACGAACGGCAGCCCGAACAGTACCATCACGAGGCCCATCAGCGCCGGTGCGCCGGTGAAAGCCATGCGGATCGCGATCCCCTCCCAGAACAGGGAAAATGCGGTCCACGGCACCGCGAAGAGGTAGAAACCGAAGGGTTTCAACATCGCGCGCCGCGCATCGGGTTGGCCGGACCAAAGCAATCGTTCGCCGAGGCGCATTTCGCGCGCCAGCAGGGCCGGAAGCGATACGGATGGCGCCGAGTTCATGCAGCACGCGCTAGCACGCGCAGGCTTGCCGCCGCGTAAACGGTTGCGCGCGTCCGCCGCTGCCGCTAGCGCCTGTCCCCGCTATGACAGATGACCTTCGCGCCGCCGCCCTTGTTTCCAAAGCCTGGCCCTATGAGGAAGCCCGGAAGGTGCTGGCGCGTCTGAAAGGCGGCGTGCCCGCGAAAGGCAACGTCCTCTTCGAAACCGGCTACGGACCTTCGGGCCTGCCGCACATCGGCACGTTCAACGAGGTGCTGCGTACCACGATGGTGCGCCGCGCCTTCGCTGAAATGTCGGACGTGCCGACGCGGCTGCTTGCGTTCTCGGACGACATGGACGGGCTTCGTAAGGTGCCCGACAATGTTCCCAACCAGGCGATGCTCACGCAGCACCTCGGCGAGCCGCTGTCGCGCATTCCCGACCCATTCGGGAAGTTCGAAAGCTTCGCGCACCACAACAACGCGATGCTGCGCGCCTTCCTCGACCGCTTCGGCTTCGAATACGAATTCGCGAGCTCGACGGATTACTACACCTCCGGCCGGTTCGACGATCAGCTGAAGAACGTGCTCGCCAACTACCAGGCGATCATGGACATCATGCTGCCGACGCTGCGCGAGGAGCGGCGCCGCACCTATTCGCCGGTGCTCCCCATCAGCCCGGTTTCGGGCAAGGTGCTGCAGGTGCCCATCGAGGTGGTGGACGCCGCCGCGGGCCTGATCCGCTTCGAGGAAGACGGTACGACGCACGAGCATTGCATCCTTTCGGGCGGCGCCAAGCTGCAATGGAAGGTCGACTGGGCAATGCGCTGGGTAGCGCTCGACGTCGATTACGAGATGTACGGCAAGGATCTGACCGACTCCGGCGTGCAGTCCGGCCGCATCGCCAAGGTGATGGGCGGGCGCAAGCCGGAAGGCCTGATCTACGAGATGTTCCTCGACGAGAAGGGCGAGAAGATTTCGAAGTCCAAGGGCAACGGCCTCGCGCTTGAGGACTGGCTGACCTACGGCCCCGGCGAAAGCGTCGCCTTCTACGCCTACCGCGAACCGAAGAGCGCCAAGCAGCTGCATATCGGCGTGATCCCGCGCGCGGTGGACGAGTATTTCCAGTTCCGCGCCAACTATGCCGAGCAGCCGATCGACAAGAAGCTCGGCAACCCCGTGCACCACATCCACGGCGGCAAGGTGCCGGACGCGCCGATGCCGGTGACGTTCGGCCTGCTGCTGAACCTCGTGGGCGTGATGGGCGCGGACGCGGACCGCGCGCAGGTTTGGGCGTATCTTGGCAATTACGTGCCGGGCGCGAGCGCGGAGGCATATCCGGAGGTCGACAAGCTGATCGGCCATGCGCTGGCGTACAACCGCGATTTCGTCGCGCCGACGCTGAAGCGCCGCAAACCCGACACCCGCGAGACGGCGGCACTCCGCGATCTCGACGCGCGGCTCGCGGCACTGCCGGAGGGTGCGGAAGCCGAGGCGATCCAGAACGAGGTCTACGCGGTCGGCAAGGAAGGCGGCTTCGAAAACCTCCGCGACTGGTTCGCGGCGCTCTACGAAACGCTGCTCGGTTCGAGCCAGGGCCCGCGCATGGGCAGCTTCATCGCGCTGTACGGCATCGCCAACACGCGGCGCCTGATCGCCGAGGCGCTGGCCTAAACACCACATCGTTGCACAGGGCGTTCGCGAGCGCCCTTGTGCTTTGCCCTATCACGCACTAATTGAAGTTACATGAAACGCGACAGCCGCCTTTCGGGCGTGCTCCATGTGCTCCTGCACATGGCCGAGCACGAAGGCCCGATGACATCCGAAACGCTTGCCAAGGCGATGCAGACGAACCCGGTGGTGATCCGGCGCGTGATGGCCGGGCTTCGCGAGGCGGGCTACGTGCGCTCCGAAAAGGGGCACGGCGGCGGCTGGACGCTCGCGTGCGATCTCGGCGCCGTCACCCTGCGCGACATCTACGGTGCGCTCGGCCACCCTTCCCTGCTGGCGATCGGCAACCGCACCGAATCTCCCGGCTGCCTCGTCGAGCAGGCGGTGAATGCCGCGCTGAGCGATGCTTTCCGTGATGCGGAGGCGCTGCTGCTGGCACGCTTCGAAACCGTAACGCTCGCCGCACTCAGCGCCGATTTCCATGCCCGAATGAAACAGCGCGGGCCCCTTCCAAAGGATCACGATCATGGCGACTAAGGCAGACGACGGCGCGCAGCAGTTCATGAAGGCCTTTTCGGACCCGGTCGCCGTGGCGCGCTATGCCGAAGGGCCGCCGCGCTTCGTGCCCGGTTTCGATGCCCTGCACCGAATGACCTCGGTGCTGCTCGCCGAGCACGCCCCTTCCGACGCGCGCGTTCTCGTGCTCGGTGCGGGCGGCGGGCTTGAATTGAAAGCCCTCGCGACCGCCCATCCCGGCTGGACGTTCGTTGGCGTCGATCCCGCGGCCGAGATGCTCCGGCACGCCGAACGCACGCTCGGCCCGCTGATGGCGCGTGTCGAGCTTGTCGAAGGTTATATCGACGATGCGCCCGCCGGTCCGTTCGATGCGGCCACGTGCCTGCTCACGCTGCATTTCCTTGGCGCTGCCGAACGCGAACGCACCGTCCGGGCGATCCACGCGCGCCTGAAGCCCGGAGCACCGTTCGTCGCGGCGCACGGCAGCTATCCGCAGGACGCATCGCGCGACCTCTGGCTTTCGCGCTACGCCGGCTACGCGGTCGCATCCGGCGCGAACCCGGAACAGGCCGAGATGGCAAGGAGCGCGGTCGCGACCGCCGTCAATATGATGAGCCCGGAAGACGACCTCTCGATCCTGCGTGCAGCCGGCTTTGCCGATGCCGAGCCCTTCTTC
>JAEULI010000091.1 GCA_016793845.1 Sphingosinicella sp. | reverse complement strand
GCACCATTTCGGCGAGCACGCGCGTGCAATCACCCACGATGCCAAGATCGACCTTCACGTTCTTGTTGATCGAGGACGGGTCGATATCGACATGGATCTTGCGGCTGCCAGGCGAGAAGGCATCAAGGCGGCCGGTGATGCGGTCGTCAAAACGCGCCCCGATATTGATCATCAGGTCGCAATCATGCATCGCCAGATTGGCCTCGTAGGTGCCATGCATCCCGAGCATGCCCAGCCATTGCGGCGAATTCGCCGGGAAGGCGCCGAGCCCCATCAGCGTCGAGGTCACCGGAAAGCCGGTCAGTTTCGCCAGTTCGCGCAGGAGACGGCTCGCCTCGGGGCCAGAATTGATGATGCCGCCGCCGGTATAGAAGACCGGCTTTTTCGCCTGCGCCATCATGGCGACGGCCGCCGCGACACGGTCGGCATCGCCATCGAGCTTCGGGCGGTAGGATTTGTGGATCATCTCGCCCGGCGGCTGATACACGCCACGCGCGAACTGCACATCCTTGGGAACATCGATCACCACCGGGCCGGGCCGGCCGGACCGCGCGACATAGAACGCCTCGTGGATGATGCGGGGCAAATCCTCCACCCGCTTCACCAGGTAATTGTGCTTGGTGCAATGGCGCGTGATGCCCACCGTATCGCATTCCTGGAACGCGTCGGAACCGATGAGATGCGTCGGAACCTGGCCGGTGAAGCAGACAACGGGGATGGAATCGAGCAGCGCGTCGGTGAGGCCGGTGACGGCATTGGTCGCGCCGGGGCCGGAGGTCACCAGAACCACACCCACCTTGCCGGAGGAGCGTGCATAGCCCTCCGCCGAATGCACGGCACCCTGTTCGTGACGGACGAGAATATGCTCGACCGAATTCTGCTGGAACAGCGCATCATAGATCGGCAGGACGGCACCGCCCGGATAGCCGAAAACGGTATCGACGCCGAGCTCGGTCAGCGCCTGGATGAGATTTTCCGCTCCGGTTTTCTGTTCGTTCACGGCCATGGTTTCCTTGATTCGGCCCGCGCATGTACGAGATTAAAACGTTCAGGGCAACCCCATTGCTTGTAATATTCGTACAAATTGAATTTTAATAACGCATGATAGATGCAAAATGCGTGTCGCGCTTTGAGGCCTCGCCTTCAATCGTCAAGTTCGGCAAGATACGCCGGATGGAAGACGCTACCGTTTCCACCGGGTTCGAGGATAGCCGCGCCGGGACCCGGACCTGGCATTTCGTCGTCGGAGTCTTCGCGCTGCTTGCCGCGCTGATCGGCATCGGCGCGATTTCGTTTGCCGCGTTCCAGCGCGCGGTCGACATCGAACGCACGCGCACCGAAGCCGTGGCCCGTACCAGCGAGGGCTTTGAGAGCCTTGTTGCGGCGGAGCGCGCGATCAACGCGCTTCAAGAAGCCGAGCGCAGCCAACGCGGCTACATACTGACCGAAAACCCGGTCTTCCTCGAACCCTATGAAGCCGCGATCGCGCGCAGCTCGACCGTGCTCGACGACCTGCAGCGCCGGATCGGAGAGGGTGACGAGCGGCAGACTGCACGTTTCGTCGTGCTGCGGCGTCTCATCGCGCTGAAGCTCGAAGAGATGGCGCGGTCCGTGGAGATGACCCGCCGGGGCCGCATGGAGGCAGCGCGGATCGACGTCGCCTCGGGCTACGGGCGCCGTCTGATGGATGAGATTCAGGCGATGATGAACGAGATCGTCGCCGAGCAGCGCGCCGTGCTCGACCGACGGCAGCAGGAAGTGGTGAAGCGCGACCAGCTCGGCGCGCAGTCGCTCTACCGACTGGCGGCGCTCGGCGTCGCGCTGCTGGTGGCGGCGCTCATCTCGATGATCGCGCTCGCCTACATGGTGTACCGCACGAAGCTGGCGCTGGAGCGCGAGGAGGCGGGGGAAATCCGGCGCAACGTGCTGGAGGCGGCGGTCGCGGCGCGCACGCACGAGCTGACACAGGCGAACGTCGCGCTCCGCGCCGAGATCGCTTCACGCGAGGCCGCGGAAAACCGTTTGAGGCAGGCGCAGCGGATGGAAGCTGTCGGGCAGCTCACGGGCGGGATCGCGCACGACTTCAACAACATGCTCGCGGTTATCATCAGCAGCCTCGACCTTCTGAAACGGCGCATCAGCGCAGACGACGCGCGCGTCGTGAAGCTGATCGACAATGCGCGCGAGGGTGCGAACCGCGCCGCGTCGCTCACCGCGCGGCTGCTCGCTTTCTCACGGCGTCAGTCGCTCAATCCGCAGACCGTCGACGTCAACATGCTGATGAAGGGCGTCATCGAGCTGATCGGGCGCACGCTCGGCGAGCGGATCAGCGTGGAAACCAAGTTCGGCGAGGATATTCCCCCGGTGTTCGTCGATCCCGGCGAGCTCGAGAACGTTATCATCAACCTCGCCGCCAATGCGCGCGATGCGATGCCCGACGGCGGCGCGCTCAAGATCGAGACGAAGCGCTACGTGCCGGACGACGAGCCGCTATCCGAAGGCGAGGCAGCGAGTGCCTATGCGCTGATCAGCGTGGCCGATACGGGGCAGGGGATGCCGCCGGAAGTTGTCGAGCGCGTCTTCGAGCCCTTTTTTACCACCAAGCCCGTTGGCAAGGGCACCGGCCTCGGCCTCAGCCAGGTGCACGGCTTCGTCCACCAGTCCGGTGGACATATTTCAATCGAATCCACGCCGAGCAAGGGCACGCGCGTCGATATCTATCTGCCGGTGCAGATCATCGGGCGCGTCGTTTCGTCCGTGCCGCGCGCGGAAGGGCCGCTTGCGGGTGGAAGTTCCGAAGAGACGATCCTTGTGGTGGAAGACGAGGATCAGCTCCGCATGGTGACGGTCGAGAACCTGCGCGAGCTCGGCTACACCGTGCGCCATGCCGCGAACGGTAAGGAAGCGCTCGAAATCCTCGACGAGCATCCGGGCATCCATCTGCTCTTCACCGATATCGTGATGCCGGGCATGTACGGCGACGAACTGGCACGCGAGGCGCTGTCGCGCTGGCCGGATCTCGGCCTTCTCTACACCAGCGGTTTCGCTCGCACGGGCGTCGATGGCGAGCCCCTCGATCCGCCTGCCGAGACCGTGCGCAAGCCCTATACGATGGAGGGGCTCGCGCAGAAGGTACGCGAAAGCCTCGACCAGACCTCTAAGGTCGAAGCCGGGGCCAGTCCGGCGTCTGGTTCCTGAACCATGTGCGCTGGCGCTTGGCGTAGCGTCGCGTATCGAGCTTCGCGCGCAGGATCGCGGCCTCCAGCGTGCATTCGCCCTTGAGATGCGCGACGAGTGGCGGGACGCCGATCGCTTTCATCACCGGGAGCGCCGGGTCGAGGTTCATGGCAAGGAGGCGCGCAGCTTCATCGAGGCCGCCGTCCGCCAGCATCGTATCGAAGCGCGTGTCGCAGCGGCGCCCGAGTTCGTCGCGGTCGATTTCGACGACGGCGGGCTCCAAGGCCACCGCGCCGAGCAATCCCCCCAAGAGCTGCGCTTGATGATCGCCGAGCGAGATGCCGGTGCTGCGCATCACCTCCAACGCGCGTGCCATACGCTGCGTGTCGTTGGGGTGGAGGCGCGCGGCCATAGCCGGGTCTTCGCGGGCAAGCGCCTGCGCGAGCGCGGCGGTATCGAGTGCGCGGACTGCGGCGCGGACGTCCGGATCGATCTCCGGCACCGGGGCGATTCCGTGCAGCAGCGTGCGGAGATAAAGGCCTGTGCCGCCGACAAGGATCGGCAGCAGGCCCTGTTCATGTGCACGCGCGATCTCGCGTCGTGCGAGGTCTGCCCACCCGGCGGCGCCAAGCGGAGATTCGGCATCGAGGAATCCATAGAGCCGGTGCGGCGCGCGCGCGGTCTCGGCGGACAAGGGGCGGGCGGAAAGCACGCTCAAATCGCGGTAGCACTGGCTCGCATCCGCATTGATGATGACACCGCGCCGCGTTTCCGCCATGCGCAGCGCGAACGCCGACTTGCCGCTGGCAGTCGGCCCTGCAATGACCGCCAGCGGCGGCGAGGAAGGCGAGGCCATGAAGCTTGTTACAATCGTGGGATCGGAGCGTCTATCCGCGGGCGACGTAAGCGCGGCGCGCGATGCCGCTGCCTCTGCCGGGATGGATGCCGGCGCTGCGAGCTGGACGGAAGCTGAGGCTGTCGCCGAGTTTTCGGGAACAGGCCCCGCCGCGGCTGTACGCGACGCGGTGGAAGCTGCGGTTCCGCACGCCGACGTCGTCGTTCAGGCAGCAGCGGAGCGCAGGCGGCGGCTTTTCATCGCCGACATGGATTCGACGATGATCACGGTTGAGTGCATCGACGAGCTTGCCGATTACGCGGGCCTCAAGGCCGAGATCAGCGCCGTTACCGAGGCGGCGATGCGCGGCGAGATCGATTTCATCGGCGCGCTCGAAGGCCGCGTTGCGCTGCTTGCCCAGCTTCCTGTTGCCGCCATAGACGACTGCCTGCGCGACCGTGTGCGCCTGTCGCCCGGCGCACAGACGCTGGTGCGCACGCTGCGGCGGCACGGTGTTTACACGCTGCTCGTCTCCGGCGGTTTCACGCGCTTTACCGGCCCGGTCGCGGAGATGATCGGCTTCGACGAGGCACGCGCCAATGTTCTTGAAACCCACGGCGATGTCCTCACCGGCAAGGTCGTTCCGCCCATCGTGGACGCGAACGCCAAGCGTGAGGCGCTGACCGGCACGGCACACGAGAGGGGCATCGCGCTTGCCGAGACGATCGCGATCGGCGACGGCGCCAACGACCTGCTGATGGTGGAGACGGCGGGCCTCGGCGTTGCCTATCACGCCAAGCCGAAGCTTGCCGATGCGGCGGACATGCGGATTCGTCGCGGCGATCTCACCGTGCTGCTGCACGCGCTTGGCATTCCCCGCGCCGACTGGACTTCGGCTTAGAGCCTGTCCTGTTGATTTTGAGGCATCGTGATTGCGTTTCCGTGTTCGTCCGGCAAGGAGCGTGGTGCGGCGCGTAGC
>JAEULI010000036.1 GCA_016793845.1 Sphingosinicella sp. | reverse complement strand
CGTCTTCGGCTTCATGATGATGAACGTATCGGAAATGTTGGGCGGCATGGGGTCAGAGGCGAGCTCTGCCGTACCCGTCTTCGAGAAGACGAAGCGGACTTCGGGCAGTTTGGCGATCTCCTTTTCGATCCGCGACTGCATTGCTTGGCTCTGGTCGACGGAGGTTCCCGGCACCCGCAGAACCTGTGCAGTCAGATCGCCTTCGTCGAGTTGCGGCAGGAACTCCTGCCCCAGGAACGAGAAGGTCAAAATCGCAGCAAGAAAGGCACCAACACCGATACCCATGGTCAGACTGGGGCGCTTCATCGCATTGCCTAGGCCTGGCTCATATTTGCGTTTGAGCCAGGACATGATACGACCTTCCTTCTCCTCGACCGGCTTTGAAAGCCAGATCGCGAGCATCGCCGGTACGAAGGTCAGCGACAGTACGAAGGCACAAGCGAGCGCGATGATGACGGTCAGCGCCATCGGTGAGAAGGTCTTGCCTTCGACTCCCGACAGAGTGAGCATCGGCACGTACACGAGGATGATGATCGCCTGACCGAAAACGGTGGGGCGAATCATCTCACGTGCCGCGCGGGCAACGGATTGCAGACGTTCCTCGAGACTGAGATTCCGGCCCAGATGATGCTGCCGCTCCGATATACGCCGCAGCGCATTTTCGACGATGATGACCGCACCATCGACGATGAGCCCGAAGTCCAATGCGCCGAGGCTCATCAGATTGGCGGAAACCCCTCCTTTCAGCATCCCGAAGCTCGTCATCAACATCGTGATCGGAATGACCAGCGCCGCGATGAGCGCCGCCCGGAAGTTTCCGAGCAGCAGGAACAGCACGGCGATAACGAGCAAAGCGCCTTCGGTGAGGTTCTTCGCGACCGTCTTGATCGTCGCGTTGACGAGCGCAGTGCGGTCGAGAACCGGTTGCACTGTGACGTCCGTGGGCAATGAAGCATTGATCTCATCGAGCTGCGCGGCGACGGCCGAGGCGACTGTACGGCTGTTCTCGCCGATCCGCATGATCGCGGTGCCGACCACAACCTCCTTGCCGTTCTCCGATGCCGAACCATAGCGGATGGCTTGGCCGAGACGCACCTGCCCGACGGAATCGAGGCGGATCGGAATGCCCTCACGCGTAGCAATCACAGTCGCAGCGAGTTCACCGACATTGCGAATGCGGGCGTCAGAGCGAACTGCAAGACCTTCGCCGCCGCGATCGACGACACCCGCACCTACCCCGACATTATTCTGTTCGAGCGCAGTTGCGAGGTCTGCCAGGTTCATGCCGAGTGCGGCAAGACGCTGCATATCGGGAATGACCTGGAACTGTTTTACGTAGCCGCCGATGGAATCAACGCCGGCCAGTCCAGGAGTATTCTTGAGAAGTGGCGCGACAATCCAATCCTGTGCGGTGCGCAGGTAGGTAGCCTTGTCGGCCTCGCTGACGAGGTGATCGCCTTCAGGTGTAATATAGCTGCCGTCCGGTTGCAGACCCGGTTCGCCCGGCGTGTGTTCATCCTCGTCGCGGTGCTGGAGATGGACGGTCCACATGTAGACTTCGCCGAGGCCCGTTGCAATCGGGCCCATGGTTGGGGTCGCGCCTTCGGGCAGACTTTCCTCGGCAACACGCAGCCGCTCGGCGACCTGTTGCCGCGCAAAATAGATATCCGTCTTTTCCGAGAAAACCGCCGTGACCTGGGCAAAACCATTGCGGCTGAGCGACCGCGTGTATTCCAGCCCCGGAACTCCCGCGAGCGCGGTTTCGATCGGGAAAGCAACCTGCTTCTCGACCAATTCCGGTGACAGTGACGGGACAACGATGTTGACCTGGACCTGGTTGTTGGTGATGTCGGGAACGGCGTCGATCGGCAGGCGCGAGATCGCCCAGCCTCCGATCGCCATGGCGATGAGCGTCATGAGCAGCACAAACCAGCGCCGCTCGACGGCGAATGTTACGATACGGTCAATCATGATCAATGTCCGTGCTCCGCTTCGCCCTTGCCGAGCTCCGCCTTCAGGGTGAAACTGTTGGCACCTGCAACCTGCTCGTCGCCTGTGAGGCCCGAGGTCACGACGACATTGTCGCCGCTCGGACTGCCCAGCGTGACCGGCGTTGCCTTGAAGCCGTGCTCCGTGCGCACGAAAACAGTGGGTCGCCCTTCGACGGTTTGAACAGCGCTCAGCGACACGAGAACCGAGCTTTTGCCTGCCGCATTTTCTGCGAGGCGGATCGAGGCTGTAACAGGCTCTCCGACACGCCACTGCCCGCTCCTGTTGTCAATCACTGCAATGACGGTAGCGAGGCGTGTCGTCTCATCTAGGATTGGCGAAACGAAGTCGATCCGCGCTATGGACTTTCGATCGCCTGAGACAATCTCGATATCCGACCCGGGACGTACCTTTCCCGCGTCAGTGGACGAGAGTGCCAATGTTACCGCGACCTTGGAGAGGTTAGCGACCCGGAACAGTTCGGCGTCCGACGCCACAGTCTGTCCGAGTGCGACGCTGCGAGAGACGACTTGGCCGGACAAGGGTGACGCAATAGCGATGCGATTGAGGTTACCACCACCACCGCCGGCAGCAGCAACCTGCTGCTGGGCAAGGCGCAGGGCGATACGCGCCTCCGTTGCCGCAGTACGTGCGGTAATCAGATCCTGTTCTGGAGAGACTTTTTCGTCAAATAACCTCTGCTCGCGGCGGAGGTTGGCTTCAGAAAGCGACAACCGTGCTCGAGCCGCTTCGATTTCGGCGTTGAGCGAAGCTGCCTCGCGGCTTTCGATGACAGCAAGCGCCTGTCCGCGCCCGATCGATTGGCCAAGATTACGTGTGAGCGTGACTACGCGTCCACCGATAGCGGCGGAGACAACCTGCATGCCCTGTGGATCCCCCTCGATCGTTGCCGGGAGTGTCAATGCTCCGCCGCCACTGCGGAGAACACGCACGATCTCGATTCCCGCCGTTTTGATCTGTGCGGGGGTAAGATCGATCTCACCTTCTTCGTCTTCGTGACCAGCGCCTTCCGCGGATGCGGTATTTTCAGCTTGTTCGGGAGCGTCATCCTTGCCGCCGGAGCATCCGGCCATCAGCAGGGCAGCAAGGGTCAGTGGTAGAACTGCCTTGAAATGAGTTTTCATGCTTAATTCCCTTGGAGGTCTGGCGCGCGGACAGTGAGCCGTTCGAGCCACGCCTGTGCGTTGTGGTAGTTGAGCAGTGCCTCGACTGCCCCAATTCGGGTCTCAGCGAGCGTGCGTTCGGCATCCAACAGTTCGAGCTGACCGAATTTTCCTTCTCGGTAGCCGATACGCGCGATGCGTGCCGCCTCTTCAGCTGCCGCCAGAGCCGGGCCCTGCGCCGTTGCCGCCGAGGTCGCGGCATTTGCCGTATCGACTTGTGCCCGGGCGATCGCCTGATCGACCTCGATGGCAGTAACCCGCTTCTGCGCCTCGGTTCGAAGCCTTTCCGACGAGGCCTGAGCGAGCGCCGCCTTGCCATTGTTGAACAGCGGAAAAGGGATTGTCAGGCTGAACACGGCGGCCGTGTCTCCGGTCTCACGCATGTAACGCGTGCCGGCTCCCACCGTCACATCCGGCACCCGCTGTGATCGGGCAAGACGAACGCCTGCGTCGGCAATCGCTAGATCCGCTTCCGCAGCCGCCATTGCGAGCGTATCCGCACTGTCGATTGCCGCTAGAGGACCGTAGACCGACCGTACATCGGAGAACCAGCTTACATTGAACATGCCAGAAACCGGCTGCCCGATGAGCTTGGACAATGAGAAACGCGAGACCTCCGCAAGGCGCTGCGCGCGCTCGACCTCAGCCTCGGCGTTGACCCGTGCAACGTCGGATCGCTGCACCTCGATGGGAGATGCGCGTCCGGCCTCGACGCGAACATTGGCGGCGCGCAATCCTTCAGCGGCGATGCGTGCCTGGTCTCGGGCTGTTACCAGTCTTTGCTGCGCGGCGGCGGCGGCGGCATAGGCCTGCGTTACGGCGAAACGCAGGTCGGCCTGTGCGATAGCCGCTTGTACCGCAACCCGCCGAGACCGGGCGTCAGCAACGCCTATCCGGGCGGACCGCTTACCACCGAGTTCGATCGGAAGCCCAATGGTAGCGGTTGTCTCCACACTTTTTGTGCCCCGATAAGAACCACTGCCCGCGACATTTTCCGCGTCCACGGTGATCTCGGGATTGGGACGAAGTCCCGCCACCGTGTGTGCGGCCGCGGCAGCGCGGAGATCGGCTTTGGCGACATCCAGCGACGGCGCTGAAGCGCCCGCCATGGAAAGCGCCTGTTCAAGGTCGAGCGTTGCGCCTGCTTCCACAGGCGGCGTGTTCTGCGCCTGTGCGATACGCGCACAGGACGCCGCGACCAGAATGGCCGCGATCAATCGATGCATGATGAAAATCCTGAACTGAGACGTCAAAATCCATACCCAACAGAGTCAGAGCATGGATCGGGCTACAGTGCGTTCAGGCGATGGGTGGCCGGAGAGCTGGTCCGGCGTTGCGCGATATGCGCGACTCTATACGGTCTACAGGATAAAGATTTGATGGAAGCGCGAACGAACGGGTCGCCTTGGAATGACCAGGCAGGAAGGTAGACGCTCCATGACAACCATGATGGTGCATGGCGCCTTTCTCGGCATCTTGTGGAGAGGCTTCTTTGCCAATATCCGAATGGACGACGCCCGAGCATTCAAGCGTAACCAGGTTAGGATTTTCCCGTGCGTGCACCGTCGTGGTCAGGATCAACGATCCGACCAACAGACAGAGCATGAGGAATCCCTTACGTAACATTGTGATTTCGATACCCTATCCAGAAGATTGTGTCACGTTCGAAGACGCATTGAATCGCATAAGTTTACTACGATTCAATTATCGCCATTAAATGCCCGTTACAGCATTGGGATTTGGGAACACAAGTGCGAGACGTTTTTTTAGAAATCATGATATGATACTTCATTACTTCGAAAATTGTCTGGGTGGATCATGAGTTTTACCTCATGGCATGAACCTGATTTGATCGAGCCCGTCGCCATGCGGGTATTGCTTCGGACAATACGCGCCAGGCCGATCGGAGGAAGATACAGGCGATAAGGGCTCCGACAGCGATATCTGGCCAAGCGGAACCCGACAACCCAACGAGACCTGCAGCCACAAGAACACCGATGTTTGACGCGACGTCGTTGCGTGAACATTCGAACGTGCTCGACATGTTCACGTTGGCTGTTCGGAAGCGCCAAAGCAGTGCAAGACAGGCAATGTTCGCAACGAGTGCCATGCTGCCAAACGTAAGCATCAGGCTGGAGGAGGGCGGCACACCATAGGCGATCTTGTTGATGATCTCGAAGATCACACCCATGCCGAACAAAAGAATGACACCGCCTTTGACGATCGCGGCGCCAGCTTCCCAACGCGCACCACGATGAAGTGCATAGAGGCTCAAGGCGTAGACCACCGCATCGCCAAGCATATCGACCGAATCCGCCATCAATGCGGATGACCGTGCAACAACGCCGCCGCCGAATTCGACTACGAACATTGCAAGGTTGATCGCCATGACGATAACGAGAACACGGCGTTGATCCGTCTTCACCGACAGTTCGGCGATTGCCTCGCCTTTCCTGGAGCAGCAATGATCAGCCATGGTTCGAACCCGAGTCGCAGCGATATGGCGTGGACCTATGCACCCTGAAGCCGCTATAGGGTCAAGAATGAAAATCGGTGACCTCGCCCGACTCACGCAAACGCGCGTGGAAACCATCAGATTTTACGAAAAAGAAGGGCTGCTCCTCGCTCCAGGCCGAAACGCGGGCAACTATCGGATTTACGAACAGTCGCATTTGAGCCGTTTGTCTTTCATCCGCCGGTCACGCGACCTTGGCTTCACACTCGACCAGGTCCGTGCATTGCTCGACCTCTCCGACGATCGTGCGCGGTCCTGCTGTGCCGTCGACGAGATCGCTCGTGAACAATTGTATTCCGTCAAGCGGAAGATCGATGATCTGAGAGCGCTCGAGCGTGAGTTGACCAGCCTGCTGGAACAATGCAGCCAAGGAACGATTGCGGATTGCCGGATCATCGATGCCCTGGCCCCCTGATCACGAACGCAACGGAAGCTGCGATGGTGAAGCCACCAACTGATAGACTGCCAATTTTCCAGCCCGAGCAGAACAAGAATCGTTCGTGTTTATTGGAATACAGCCTGATTTTCTGAAATAAACTCGAGATTAATTTTTGGCTAATAGATGGTGTATTTCCAAGCCAACGCTATAATCGCACAGAACAACGCGCCAACGATCGCTCCTACACTGGCGGCCCACACTCTTGCCCGCTGCTGTTCCTGCGCCGTGCGTGCCGTCGCGAGCGTCGCTTCGATCTGCCTCGCGGCGCTTGTCATCCCGTTATGCGCGTGCTCAAGCAGCCTGGCGTCCTCTGCGCGCACCTGTTCGCTTGCGCGCAGGATCTGCTGTCCCATGACCTCGGGCGTCACCTGCAGCGCCGGTGCATCAGCCATGGCGCCGAGCGCAGCATTCTGCTCCTTGATCCGCGCGCCGATGCCCGCGAGGATGCCGCTGTAGTCGGGCTGCGCCTTCTGCTCGGCGGCGAGCCCTTCGAGCGCACGGCGGAGCAGCGCCACCTCGCGCCTCAGTGCCTCGAACGCGTCTGCGGGGGATGAGTCGGTCGTCATGAGGATGAGCCTAACGGCTGAGCCCGCGCCCGCGCGAGAGGCCGAACCAGTCTGAGAGCTCCCGGGACAGTCCTCGTTCCGGTTCCATGCCGATGCCGAGTCCAAGCTCGCGGGCGCGTGGCCGAAGCAGCGATTCCATCTGCGCATCGCGTTCGAGGCTCTTCGCGAGCCCGGCCATTCCGGCGTTGATCTTCGGGAGCTTGTGCTCCTCGCCCCAGAACCTGGCGTGCTCGTGCTGCTTCCGCAGCCGCGTCCATTCGGCGACGAACCGATCGGCGCGGTAGGCGGGGTCGCTGCGGACGCGCTCGGCCTCGTCGAGGAGCGCGCGCGCCTGGCGCACGTCGCCGCGCGCCATCGTATCCAGCAAGTTCAGGTCCGCGCGCCACGCATTGCGAAGGTCGCGCGCCGCGCCGGGGCGGATCGCGTCGAGCGCGGCCTCGTCGCGTTCGTGCAGGACGCGCAAGGGCTCGCTCATCGGCACGCCCGCGAGCCCCATCTCGCGGACCTTGTGCACGGTGCGGGCATACTGCTCGACCGCCGGCTCCAGTTGCGGCTTCGGCACCTGGATCGGCGTGGCCTTCAACTGCAGCCCCTCGAACATGTCGCGGACCTTGATGGCGACCTCGCGGACGCGCTCCCTGAGCGTAATGCCGCGCCTCGCGGCGAACGCTTCTGTCTTGTCGGCAATGGGCCCATAGTCGCCGACCATGTCCTTGCTGCGGTCGCGGCCGAGCGTGCGGATCAGCTGCTGCTCGGTTTTGAACGTCTCCTTGCCGCAGTAAAGGTCCACGCGCTCGCGGTGGCGCGACAGCGCAACATAGGCGCCGTGCCGGTCCATGCCCCCTGTGGCGAGAACATAGGCCCGGTCGACCGTCACCCCCTGCGCCTTGTGGATCGTGGCCGCATAGCCATGGTCGATATCGGTATAGAGCTTGGTGTCGAAGCTGATGCTCCGGCCATCATCGAGCATGATGGCCATGCGTGCCTGGGTCACGCTCTCGACCCTGCCGAGCGAGCCGTTCTTGACGCCTATGCTCTTCTCATTGCGCAGGAACATCACCCGGTCGCCGCGCGCGAACGGTTTTGGGCCTTTCGTGGTCTCGATGCTGACGTCGTCACCAAGCTGCCTCCCCAGCCGCAGGCGCTGGCGTGCGAGCGCATTGAGCCCGGCAACATCGGCGCGCGTGTGCGCGAGGATCAGCCGGCTCTTCTGCGGCTGCGCCTTACGCTCCCTGTCCCAGCGGTCGATGAGCTGCTTTTTCGCCTCGGCTTCGGTCGGTGCCGCGTGGATGCGATCATGCTCTTTGAGGGCCTGGATCGCTTCTGCGGTTCTCCCGGTCGCGAGCTGCCGCACGGCGTCGCGCTGCCACCCCTCATGCTGACGGCGGATCTCGGTGACCTCGACCCCGCCGTGGCGCTCATGGATGCTGCGGAACGCGGCGCCCGCCTCGATCGCCTGCAGTTGCTCGGGATCGCCGACCAGCACGACCTTCGCACCGGCACGTTGTGCATGGCTGAGCACGCGCTCCATCTGCCGCGTTCCGATCATCCCGGCCTCGTCGATGACAAGCACGTCGCGCGCCGTGAGGTGACCGGTGCCGTTCGCCCAGGCATGCTCTTGTGCCGCGATCGTGCGCGACGCGATGTGCGAACCGCTTTGGAGGTTCTCGGCGGCGATGCCGGAGAGCGCCAGCCCCCTCACGCGGTAACCCGCATCTTCCCAGGCTTCACGGGCCACACCGAGCAGCGCGGACTTGCCCGTTCCGGCATAGCCGACAATGACACCGAGACCCTTGGGTTCGGTCACATGGTCGAGCGCGGCGCGCTGCTCGGACGAGAGGATGAGGCCATGGCGCTCGGCGCGCGCGACGGCGTGGTCGCGGACAGCGTGCGTCTGCTGCGCATGCAAGCGCTCCGTCGCCTGCTGAAGCCGCTGCTCGGTCTCCAGCATGGCGCGGCTGGTAAAGCGCTCCTGCTCGCGCCCGTCCTTGCCCAAGGCGACGAGTTCCGGCGAGGCTTCGACGGCGGTGAGCACACGGTCGAACTGGTCCTTGCCGTCGCTGTGCCGGTGCACGAACATCGCAAGCTCACGCCGTGTGAACGTGGCCTGTTGGTGCGTTAATGCGTCGAGCGCCACCTCGGGACTACGAAGCAGCCGCTCGCCATTGGCGCGCGCGATGGCGCGGTGCTCGTCGAGACGCTCGGCCGTAAGCCCCACGTCGGCCATGCGCGATGCTGCCGGGCCGATCTTGTTCTGGGGCTCGAGGTCGATGCCCTGCGCCTCAAGACTGCGGTGGTCGACGGTGACGTCGATATCGCGCTCTGCGAGCGCGCGGTTGAGGTGTGCTGCCCAGGCTTCACGCCAGTGTTCGAGGAGCGGCGTGCTGTTCCAGTCGCGCACCTTCGCGCCGAAGCCGTTCTCATCCACCTCGCGCATCGTGAGCATGACATGGGCATGGGGCTTCGCCATACCGTCGGCGCCGATGTCCCAGTGCACGTTGAGATCGGCGCACATGCCGCGATCGACGAACTCACGGGAGACAAACTCGCGCGCCACATGAATCGCGTCCTGCTGTTCGAGTTCGCGTGGCAGTGCAAACTCGACCTCGCGCGCGAGCTGCGCGTCCTTGCGCACCTCTGCAGCCTCGACGGCGTTCCAGAGTGCTTCGCGGTCCCGCAGATGCTCAGGGGCGTTCTCCGGCAGCATCACTTCGGAGTGGACGACGCCGGCCTTGTTCGTGAAGTCGTGATGGCGATAGAGGCGAGCATCGTGCAGTCGCGATGCCGACCGGTACGCGGCGGACGCCAGCGCGCTCGCGCCGGTACTCCGGCTGATGACCTTCGCGCTGAAGTGATAAATCGCCATGAGGGCTATCCATCTACACCCCGAAAGCCACGTCGGCACGACGTATAAGCGCGCCCTCACAAGAACGATTCTCGTGAGGGACCGGGCGGTCTCACCAAGGTTCGGCCTCTTTACCGCGCGCCAGAACGACTCGTAGCGTGGGTGCATTCCGTGACAGAACCGAAGGACCCCATCCCATGCGCAGGCCCCGTGACTATGATGCCGAGATGAAGCTGCTGACCGACAAGGCGAAGGCGCTTCAGGATCGGAAGCTCCGTGAGCTTGGGCAGCTCGTTACCGCAACGGGTGCCGATGCGCTTGGGGCCGATGTGCTCGCAGGTGTGCTGGTCCGTGCCGCCGCGATCACCGACATGGTACAGAGGGAGGAATGGCGCACCGCGGGTGCGGCGTTCTTTCTGCGCGGAAAGCATACGGCGAGCGCTGCGACAAACACTCCGCGCCGAGCAAAGGTTGCAGGCTCTCCGCAACCGGCTGCAGGCGCGGCGGGCGCGAGCTGATACGCGGGACTGGGTCGTGAAGCGCCGTGAGCGGACGCGCCGGCTCATCGAACTCGGCGGGCTCGTCGTCAAGGCCGGGCTCGACGTGCTCGTTGAGGATGACCGGGCAGCGATCTACGGGGCGCTGCTCGGGCTTGTGCAGCAGGTGGACGGCGAGCAGCGCAACGAGATCATCGCGCTGTGGCGGCGGAAGGGGAAACGGGCGTTTGAAACGGAGGCTGCGGAGCGAAAATGAACGACCGTCCTGTATCCGCTAGAGCGCTACCGGTTTCCTTCGGCCTTCGCATTTTAAGCGCGAGGTTTTCCCGACCAGAGGCGAAACTCAAATGGCTCGTTGGGCCGGTTCGGTTTGATGCCTATGTCGTCTCTTATAGCGAATATCAGGACGGTCAGAAGTTCATCGTGACGATCAACCTCCTTGTCGATATTCGAGTCCGCCGTTTCGTCAAGATAGTGACGCAATGCGATCAAAACCGCGGGCGAACCGACCAGAAAGATGTTGTTTGCTGCATCAGCAAAAGCGGTACGCTCCTCGGTGGTAGCAGGCGGGCCGACAATCGCGTTCAATGCAGCCATGAACTGCTTGTAGTGCGCGAGTTTTTGCGTTCGCCATTCCGCTTCCCGTTCCTTTCGCCGTGTCAGATAGAATGTGAGCGCACTTGCGAAGATGCCGGCTACGGCCGTTATGACAGCGGCGGCAAGCGGCCCGTTCACTGAAACTTGCGCCGCTGAAATGCGGCCACGTCTGCAGACGTGAGTTTGAACCATTCGCCGTTTGCCCGACGCTCAGAAAAGCGACGGTGCCAATACGCTTCTATGCCAACGGGATCGTCGGTCTGAATCGCATGGAACAGCACAGCCTTTTCCGGTAGCGCGACTTTGATTTCTTTAAGCCGCCGCTCGATTTCATCGCTGCGCCCGATCTTGTAGAATTCGCCTGACTTGACAAGATAAACCCAACCATCCTGCGTGACCGATTTTGGCAGGCGTACCCCGGGCTTTGGAGCAGGTAGCAGGTGCCTTAACCGCTCATAGGCGGAATCGCGATACGATAGTTCGCGCAACGCTTCGACAACGCCCTCCTGTCCGTTGAAATGCTCGCCAATGATGCCGGTACTTGGCACCGTTTCATCGCCATTGCGCCGAAGAAGCTTCAGTTCCCGCACTGTTGGAACATGACCAAGCGTCAAGGTGATTTGGGCAAATTGTTCGACGAGTTCCGAGGTGTCGCGACGCTTGGTCCATTCGTTCGCAGCGAACCCGGCTTCTACAAGGGCATCGCCCCACTTCGACCAGTACACACCACTCCATTTGGTTTCGCCAATTCCGGTTTGTGACTGGAATGCACTCTTGCCGGGCGGCTTGCCGCCGTTGGCCGCTGCAAGACGTCGTATTTCCGCAATAATATGATCGCGCATACTTGAGAGCATAACGCAACTATTTCGCCGAGCAACGACATACATTAATAAGGCAGAATCGCTATCAGCTTCTCGAACGTAGCGGATGTCCGGTTACATCACGGACCCGATCGATCAATTGCCTCGTCAGGAGTTTGACCTGATCATCTGTGAATGGAAAATCTGAAACGCCAGTGATGTCCGCAAATCTCCATTTCCCATAGGGTGACAGACTTACGGCAAACTGGATCATTTGTGGGTCATCGCAACAAAGGCCCGTTGCATTTGCGCACGCGAGCGAGCGCGCCACGTCGAGACCGAGGTTGCGTGCGTTCCAGTCATCCGGAAAGCCCACATCCAGCAAATGGGCGCTTAGCGCGAGCTGGCTCGCAATACCGACATGATAAAGCAACGTCCCTGTGCTCCGGATACGACCTTCTTCAACACCAGCGAAAAATTCTTCGGCGGTGTCAAGGCGAGCCTTGCTTAAGGCCCGTCCTTCGCTGCTTCGCCGCAATAATACCGGCTCGAAATCCGTTGCAAAACGGACGCGGCTGTTCCTTGGCAATTGCCACGGGCCAATAAAACCAGGTGTCGCCACAGATGGGAACGCGCGCAGCAGAGTGCGGCGCGTCGCGAACGTTGCGTGCTCTTTCATAATTTTCTCCTCAGTTCTGTTTTCCACCCCCATGGCGCAGGCTCTGCCGACTCGGAGAGCGTCACATTGTCCCCCGGGGTGCAGTTGATATTATAAACGACACCGTTTATATATTAAACGATGTCGTTTATTCAAATAAAAGATGTCGTGAACGCGATTTTCTTGGCGCCGAGCCATCGGAGCGATAGCGACGATGCCATGGGACGTCCCCCGCTTGGAATGAAGCCGACAACGATCAGGCTACCGCAGGAAATGATCCAGCGGATCGAAACGCTTGTCGGCAATCGCCAGCTTGCGCAGTTCATCCGCGAAGCCGTCGAACGAGAGCTTGAGCGACGAGAACGCGCCGAAGGCAAAGACTAAGCGCTGAGCTCAGGTCACTTCGGCATTGCCTTGTGCAGCGCCACGAGCGCCGCCGCCATGCGGATTTCTACTTCGCGGACTGAGAGGCCGAGCCGCAGCGCGATACGGTCATTGAGCAGCCCATCCCACGCAAGCTCCATGACCTGCTGCGACACCGGGTCGAGCGCTGCGAACGCCTCCCGGTAGGGCTTGCCGATCTTCAATATGTGCCGGATGGCCCGGCGCATATGCCAGCGCACGCGCCATTCGCCGATGTGCATGTCCTTCGCGATCTCGGCGTAGGACTTACCTTCGACCCTGTGCGCGATGAACACCGTCAGTGTCCGCTCGGGCAGCTTCCGCAGCCATGCCCGCATGACCGCGTGCCGGTCCCGCTCCAGCGACACGCCGGGTTCAGATACAGGTTTGCCGTTCATCATCCTTCTCCCGCCAAAAGCCGCGGCCCCGGCCGGAGGGCGGGGGCGGGCGGCAGGAAGGGGATCAGGCGGGCCGCATGAGGCGACCTGCACCCGAAGGGCTGGAACGCATGTGGAAGACCCGCGTCAGCGGGTTGCAGGCCGGCGCGGCCCGCCCAAAACCCGTGACGCCCGCTCCCCGCCTGCACAGACGGGTCAAACCCTCCGCCGGGCGAAGCCCGGCTTCTGATTCGGGCACCGATCCGGCGGACGGGACATCGTGGGACAACAGGCCTGGATCGCTGCGATCCACTGCAAAATATTCTTTGACGGTGAAGGTGTATCCGCTGGCGGTCGCTGACGTCCCAAGCGGTCCCGCAGGCTGTTTGCGCCGCGCTGGCACCGTTTCCGGCACTCTTGACGCTGCCAAGGCTTGCGGCATCGTGAGCGTCATAGGGGATGCTGACAACCGCTTATGGGAAGACTCGGCCATGCCCCACGACCGCATCATCCGTCTCAAAGCCGTTCTCGACCGCACCGGGCTCAGCCGCTCTACGCTTTATCGAAAGATGCAAAGCGGTACGTTCCCGCGCCAGGTGCGCATCGCTACGCGCTGCACGGGCTGGCGCGAGTCCGCCGTCAGCGCATGGATGAAGAATCCCATGTTCTTCCATGTCGATGATCTTCCGGCGGAGTAGCCCGTGCCGCTGCTCACCGACAGGTTCGTGGGCATCCGCGACGTGGCCCGCCGCACCGCCCTCAGCCGCACCACGATCGCGCGCAGCGTGAAGGCCGGGTCATTCCCGACGCCGGTCCGGTTCAGCCCGACCTGCCTCGGCTGGTACGAGTCCGAGATCGATACTTGGATCGCAGAGGCACGCTAGCGGCGATTGCCTTCCAGCAGATCGGCAGGCTCGGCAAGCCCTTCGCACAGCAGATCCGCCCAGTCCTGCGCGATCTCGATGCGGCGATCCATGAACGCTGCCCGGTTGTATGCGCTCTCCACCGTGTTCGCCGGGACATGCGCGAGCATCAGGTCGATGACCTTGGCGTCGAGCTCGGCAAGGATGCGCTGCCCGCTCTCGCGGGCACTACGCTCGGCAACCTCGTTCATGATCGTCGAGAAGCTCGCACGCCAGCCGTGCGGCACATGACGGCCGTGGAAGCCGGCGCGGTTGTAGAGATAGCCGATGGCGTTCTCGCTCATCGGCCGGTGCGCATGACGCTGCGACGGAAACACCAGCAGGTTCCTGCCCGTGAGCGTCCGCATCGCGCGCAGCACAGCAACCGATTGCCGGGACAGGGGCACCACGTGATCGAATGCCGTCTTGTCCTTGCGCACAAGCACCAGCTTCATCCGTGCAGAGGGAATGCGCCACAGCGGCGCTTCACCACCGACATTGTCGAACCTGTCCCAATCGATGTTCTCGAACTCGTCCCAGGTGACCCCGCGGATAACGCCGGGGCGCACGGCAGTCAGCGCAAGAAGCCGCGAGGCAAGCTTGACCACGGGCGTTGCATCGGAGCCTTCCGCCGCCAGCAGCACGCCGCGCGCATCCTCGATCCGCAGCATCGCCGGCTGCCGGCCTTTCTTCGGCACCGGCTTCATCGCCTTCACGATCCCGGACGCGGGGTCATGATCGGCAACGCCTTCGGCGATTGCATAGCAGAAGATCGACGAGATGCGCTGGCGCAGCCGCCTTGCCGTCTCGATCGCCCCGCGTGCCTCGACCTTGCGCAAGGTGGCAAGGATCACCCGGCTGTCGATCGCTGGGATGGGAAGCTTGCCGAAGTGCGGGAAGACATCGTTCTCAAGGCTCCCGATCACGTCGGCAGCATGCACCGGCGCCCAGCGCGGCGCCTGCAGCGCGTGCCACGCGCGCGCCAGCTTCTCGAACGTCTCCATCGCCGCGGCAGACGCCGCGAGCTTCCGCTTGCGCTTCTCGACGGCAGGGTCGCGGAAGTCGCGCAGCTGCTGTCGCGCTTCGTCGCGAAGCTTGCGCGCCGCGTCCAGCGACACCTCGGGGTAGAGGCCGAATACGATCCGCTTTTCCCGGTCAGCAAACCGGTACTTCAACCGCCACGACTTCGCGCCCTTGCGCGTCACGTAGAGGTACAGCCCGGCGGAATCTGCAAGCTTGTAATCCTGCTCCGCGGGCTTTGCTTTCCTCACCTGGAGGTCTGTCAGCACGAGTGCCCCCATTTCTCAAATCGATGCCCCCAGAAACGTCCCATACAGCATGGGATTTGGGGGCATCCAAAGGGATCAAATGAGAGAACAGGCTAGCCGAAAACCGGCTGAAAAGCAAGGTTTCCCGGGACTTTCAGAGAGCTCAAGAAGAGACTAAGTGGCGGAGCGGGAGGGATTCGAACCCTCGATACGGTTTTGCCGTATACTCACTTTCCAGGCGAGCGCCTTCGACCACTCGGCCACCGCTCCGCATCGCTGGGGGAGCGCCTTAGCGCCCATCGCGGGGGTTCGTCCAGCCCTCAATGCAAATGCAGTCTCCCTCGACCTTCCGAAAATGGCTATTCTTCCGCCGGTCAGCTGTGACATGCGCGGGGCGCTGTGGAAGGAGAGCCGTGATGAAATGTGGCCTTTGGATCGTGACGGCTCTGATGGCGGCGGGGTGTACGGCGGAGACATCGGGGCAGGACGCAGAGGGGCCAGCTTCACCGCCCGCCGCGACACCGCCTGTCGTTCCTGCGATGTGGGCACTGGAAACGCTGGTGGGGGAAGCCCCCGCGCCTGGCGCGCGGTTTCAGCTGAAGATGGGCATTGACGGGCGCATCGGTGGGCGTTCGGGCTGCAACAATTTTTCGGCGCGGTATGCGCTGAACGGCACTGCGTTCACGGTGCACCCACCGATGATCGGTACCAAGATGGCGTGCCCCGAGGCGGTCATGGCACAGGAAGCGGCCTTCCGCGCCGTTCTGGAGACGGCGACCACGGCGTCGGTAGGCGCGGATGGCAAACTGACGGTGACGAGCAGCGACGGCCGCATGCTTCGCTTCGCCAGCACCGGGGCCTGGGAGAGCGGTGCCGCCGAAAACGCGGCCACGGGAGGTATTGCCCCGCCGATGCCCGTTCCCTCGCACATCGTGATGCGCTGCGGCCCGGAGCAGCTGCGCGTGCGGCTTGTGGATGAGCAAGCGGAGGTGATTCTTGATGACGGCAGCGCCACCATGCTCCCGCGACTTGCGGGCGAAACGGGCGCCGCCGAAACCTACACGAACGGACGCATGACGCTGGAGCGCCAGACATCGCCGCAGCACGGCTTCCGCTTCGCGCGCGGCCGTATGGCGCTGATGCCCTGCATCCTCGCGCAGAACTGACCCTCTTCGGACTGCCCATTTGTCCATCGGCGGGCAGTTTATCACGATGTGATAGACCCCGGCCGGGCGCGGTTTGCAGCCCCCACACGGCTTCCCCTATGCACGGGAACGGCACTCCCGCCGCGTAAGGGCATCCATGGCGCGTCTCTTTCGTATCGGCCAGATCGTACCGAGCTCCAACACCACGATGGAGACGGAGATTCCGGCCATGCTGCGCGCGCGCGAGGGCATCCGGCCGGAGCGGTTCAGCTTCCATTCCTCGCGGATGCGGATGAAGCGCGTGACCCGCGATGAGCTTGCCGCGATGGACGCGCAAAGCGTGCGCTGTGCCGAGGAACTGGCCGACGCAGAGGTCGACGTGATGGGCTACGCCTGCCTCGTCGCCATCATGTCGTCGGGGCTCGGCTACCACCGCACCAGCGAGGCGCGGCTCGGCGCGGCAGTGCGTGAGGCCGGCGCCCCCTGCCCCATCGTCACCAGCGCCGGTGCGCTCGTTCAGGTGCTCGGCGAGATGCACGTGCGCCGCGCGGCGATCATCACGCCCTATCTGCGGCCGCTCACCAATCTCGTCGCCGAATATATCGAGCATGAAGGCGTCCGCGTCGTCGATACGATCGCGCTCGAGATCGCCGACAATCTGGAGGTCGGCCGCCGCGATCCGCTGCTGCTGCTCGAAGACCTGAAACGCCTCGACGTCACCGGCGCCGAGGCCGTCGTGCTGTCGGCCTGCGTGCAGATGCCTTCGCTGGACGCGCTTTCGCGCGCGGAGGACGCCGTCGGCCTCCCCGTCGTGTCCGCCGCCGCCTGCACCGCGCGTGTCATGCTGCAGTCGCTCGGGCTCGAACCCGTGGCCCCCGGCGCGGGCTTCGCGCTTTCCCCGGCCTTTGCACCGCTGCCCGAGGCTCTTTCCTTGTGAGCGTGGCTCCGTTAACCCGGCCTGTCAGTCCGCTGATCAGGCAGGAAAAGCGCATGGAATCGAAATTCTATCAAAACTGGCATTTGGCCAAGACGGATGGCGAATACCGCGTCACCGAGTTCGAATGGTCGATCATCCGCTTCTACGAGGCCTTTTCGCGCTGGGTGACGACGACGGGCTCGGTGCTGACCGATGCCGACATCAAGTTCTCTGAACACCTGATCCTGCACGTGATCCGGATGCAGAACCGCCCGAAGAGCAGCGCCACCATCGCGCGGATGATCAACCGGGATGATATCCCCAACATCCAGTACAGCCTGCGCAAGCTCGAATCCGCGAAACTGATCCGCAAGACCAAGGAGAAGGCGGGCAAGATCTTCTCCTACAGCGTCACCGAGGCAGGTAAGCGGATGACCGACGAATATGCCGATATCCGCAGCGATCTGCTCTTGAAGGCGATCGGCACGATTTCGAACATCGACGAACGCATTGCCGAGATGACCCAGCTTCTCGGCGTGCTCACCGGCATCTACGAGGAGATGGCCCGCAGCGCGGCCACGTTCAGCACGCCCTGATCCCGCCTTCGCGGGGGTCGTGCACGCTGAACCCTGGCCTGTTTCGACGCCCCCTCCTCCCGTGAAGACAGGAGGAACGACATGACGGACAATCCCGAACTCGGCACCATGCTGCCGACCTGCGGCTATCGCACCAACTGCCACGATCAGGGCGAAGGCGATGCGGTGATCCTGCTGCACGGCTCCGGCGCGGGCGTGTCCGGCTGGGCGAACTGGCGCGGCCTCATCCCCGAGCTTGCGAAGTCGTGGCGGGTGCTCGCCCCCGATCTCGTCGGTTTCGGCTACACCGAAACGCCGGACGGCTTCACCTTTCGCTTCATGGACAGCTGGGTCGATCAGGTGTTCGGCGTGATGGACGCGCTTGGCATCGCGCGCGCCCACATCGTCGGCAACAGCTTCGGCGGCGCCGTGGCGCTGTGGATGGCCCACCGCGCGCCCGAGCGCACCGGGCGGCTGGTGCTGATGGGTCCCGGCGGCTGGCCGCTCGCGGTCGGCGCCGAGCTGGCCTCGCTGTGGGGCTACAAGCCCTCGCCCGAAGCCATGCGGCAGGCGATGAGCGTGATGGCGTACAATCAGGGTCTCATCACCGACGAGCTGGTCGAGATGCGCTACCGCGCCACCCTGCGCGAAGGCGCGCAGGAGGCCTTCGAGAGCGTGTTCCCGCCGCCCTACCAGCGCTGGCTCGATGCGCAGGCGCTGCCGATCGCGGCACTACAGGGCATCACCAACGAGGTGCTGCTGATCCACGGCCGCGACGACCGCGTGGTCGATCCCAAGGTCTCGTGGAACCTCCACCAGCACCTCATCAATTCGCAGTTCCACAGCATCTCGCGCTGCGGCCACTGGACGATGATCGAGCACGGCCGCCGTTTCCGGCAGCTCGTCGAGAACTTCCTGGAGGAGGAGCGCGCGGCATGAGGCGCTGGCAGCTCGAAGGCGTCGGCATCGAGGCCCTGAGGCTGAACGATGCCCCCGTGCCCACGCCCGGCCACGGCGAGGTGCTGGTGCGCGTGAAGGCCGCGGCGATCAACGCCCGCGATCTCGGCATCCTCGCCGGCCACTATCCGAACAAGCCGGGTGTCGTGCCCTTTTCCGACGGCGCCGGCATCATCGAGGCGGTGGGACCCGGCGTCTCCGGCTTCGTGGCGGGCGACGCGGTGATGGGCTGCTTCTACCCCTTCTGGGAAAGCGGCTCCGCCGACGAGAACAACCGCACCTCGCTCGGCTGCAACCTCGACGGGATGCTCGCCGAATATGCGCTGCTACCCGCCAGCGGCCTCGTCCTGAAACCCGCCACGCTCGACTTCGCCGAGGCCGCCACGCTGCCGTGCGCGGCGCTCACGGCGTGGACGGCGCTCTATACCGAAGGCGGGCTGCGGCCGGGACAGACGGTGCTGGTGCAGGGCACCGGCGGCGTCGCCATCTTCGCGCTCCAGCTCGCGAAGCTGTCGCACGCTCGCGTCATCCTGCTGTCGGGCAGCGACGCGAAGCTCGAACGCGCGAAGGCGCTCGGTGCCGATGTCGGGATCAACTACCGCGAGACGCCCGAATGGTCCGCCGCCGTCCTCGACGCGACCGGCGGCAAGGGCGCCGACATCGTCGTCGAGGTCGGCGGGCAGGACACGCTGGCGCAGTCGCTCGGCTCGGTTCGCGTCGGCGGGCGGATCAGCGTCGTCGGCGTGCTCTCCGGCCTCGTCGCCCCGGTGCCGGTGCCGCCGATCCTGTTCCGTCACGTCACATTGTCGGGCATCACCGTCGGCCACCGCGCGGATTTCCGCGCGCTCGCCGCCGCCGTGGATGCGGCGGGCCTGAAACCCGTCATCGACCGCCGCTTCGCCTTGGAGGACGCCGTCTCCGCTTTCGCCGAACTGCCCACCGGGAAACACTTCGGCAAGCTGGTGGTGGACGTGGACCGGTCCTAGAGGCCCATCTCGCCGCGGCTCCGCGTCAGCGTGTCGATCACCGCGTACATGATCTTCCGCGCGCAGGGCATCAGATCGGGCACATAGGTCGCGCCCATGCCGCCCAGCCCCTCGGCGATCGGCTCGGGCGAGCCCGTCGCCGGCCACGGCCAGCCGATGCGCGCCGTGGGCACGCCGAGGCGCCGCAGCGCCGCGCCGTCGGTCTGCCCGCCGAGCAGATCAGGATCGCGGTAGGGCGCGGCCTCGATCGCCTCCCAGCCGCGCCGCGCCGACTGGATGATCCAGTTGGACGCATCCGTCGTGCCGCCGGGCGTGGAGCCGTACATCTCCCAATCGAGGTCGAGATCGGGATGCGCCGCGCGCAGGTCCGCGATGAACGCCGCGAACTGGCTCTTCACCTCGGCGGGCGTCGTGCGCGGGTTGATGCGCACGTCGAGGAAGATTTGCGTCGTCGCGCTCGGGAATGCCGGCCGCTCCGGCCAGCCGCCGCGCACGCCCGCGATCCAGCCATAGGGCTTCACGACGCCGGAGGTGTTGCGCTCGGCATAGTCGATCAGCCACGCCTCCAGCTTCTGGATCACCGTCGCCGCCGGCACCACGGAGCTGCGGAACGCCGGCAGCCCGCGCGGCACGCCCGCGTAGCCGAGCGTGCCCTTCACGTCGATGCGGAACCAGCCCATGCCCGGCTCCTCGTGATACACCCAGTTCCATGGCTTCATGATGATCGCGAAGTCGGGCGCCATGCCGCGATTGAGCAGGTGGAACACGCCGTTCGACATGCCGGCGTTGTCGCGCGCGGCGATGTTCACGGGCATGCCGCCATCGGCGAACCCGACGTTGAGGTCGCCCACGATTGGCACGTCCGCCTCCACGAGCGCAGTCGCGATCTCGACGAGCGTCGAGACCATCGCCTTCGGGTTCGAAGAGCCGAGCCCATAGACCCAGTCCCCCACCATCTTCGCCTCGGGCCTGAGGTCGGCGTATTGCTCGGGCCCAGCCCACGGGAAATCGCTTTCGTCGCCTTCGAGGTGCGTATCGATCGGCGCGTAGAGCAGCAGCGCCGCGCCGCCGCCGCTGCCGCGCCGCTCGGCGAGCACGTTGCCGGTGCGCTCGCTCATCGGCTTGTAGGCGGAGCGCAGCCCCGCCGCGCCCAGCCGCGCCGCCACGAATTCGCTCGCCGCGCGCGTCGCGCCCGTGGGGCTGTGGATGTTGGTGAGGTCGAACAGCAGCTGCTTCAGCCGCCCGGCATCGAGCCGCGCGCACGCCGCCTCGTACCAGGCCTGCTGCTGCGGCGAGAAGGGGATCCTGACGGTGGGTTCCATGACTGATCGCTCCTTCGTTATGCCAGCGCCGCGAGCATCGCCGCGCCTTGCCGCAGCAGCGCACGGTCGCTGCCGCTGCGCCCGACGATTTGCAGCCCGAGCGGCAGGCCGTTGTCGCTGCCGCCGGGAAAGCCGAGGCAGGGCGTGCCGAGCGCCGTCCACGCGCGGTTGAAGCGCGGGTTGCCGGTCGCCGACAGGCCCTCGGGCGCGATCCCGGGCGCGCCGGGTGTCAGCAGCACGTCTGCCCCGCCGAACAGCACCGCCTCCTCCGCCTTGCACGCATCCTGCACCGCGCACGCCCCGGCGTAGGCTTCCACGCCGATCCGCTCGCCTTCGTCGATGAAGTCGCGGAACAGCTGGCTGACCTTGGCGGCGTGCGTGCGGCGGATTTCACCCAGACACAGCCACGCCTCGCGCTTGTGGATGAGCGCCTGCGCCTCGGCGAGCTTCGCGAACGGCTCCGCCGCGGCGATGTCGATCACCTCGTAACCCGCGGCCCGAAGCCGCGCGGCGGCCTCCTCCAGCGCGTCCTGCATGGCCGGGCTCGCCTCCTCCCAAGCCTCGCTGCGGTAGAGGCCGACAACCGGCGCCGGCGCGGGCGGATCGGCGGCATCGCCGAGCGCGGCGTCGAGGAGCAGCAGGTCCTCCACCGTCCGCGCGAAGCTGCCGAGCGTGTCGAGCCGGTGCGCCGTCGCGAGAACGCCGTCGTTCGAATAGCGGCCGAACGTCGGCTTGAAGCCGTGGATGCCGCAGAAGCTCGCCGGACGGATCACCGATCCCGCCGTCTGCGTGCCGAGCGCGAGCGGCACATGCCGGTCCGCCACCGCCGCCGCCGATCCGCTCGACGAGCCGCCGGGCGTGTGGCCGGGATTGAGCGGGTTGGCCGTGGGGCCCGGCCGGTAGGTGGCGAACTCGGCGGTGACGAGCTTGCCCATGATCACCGCGCCCGCCGCGCGCAGCGCCGTCACGCAGGCCGCGTCGCGCTCGGCAAGATGCCCCGCGAACGCCTCGGAGCCGAATTCGGTCGGCATGTCGGCGGTATCGATGACGTCCTTGAGGCCCACCGGAACCCCGTGCAGCGGGCCGCGCGGCGCCTGCGCGTCGCAGGCGCGCGCGGCGGCGAGCGCCGCCTCCGGATCGACCCACGCCCAGGCGTGCACCACCGGTTCGCGTGCGGCGATGCGGTCGAGGCAGGCGCGCACCAGCACCTCGGAGGTCAGCGATCCGGCGCGAATCCGCGCGGCGGCTTCGGATGCGGAAAGTTCGGTCAGTTCAGCGTCGGCCATCATCCGTTCAGCCGACCATCCGGTGCCCGAACAGCATCGGCTGGTCGTAGTTGCGCACTTCCCAGTCGGGGCCGATCAGGCGCCCGCCGTAGCCGTATTCGATACAGAAGCCCGAAGGCGTGCGGATGTAGAAGGATTGCATATGGTCGTTGCTGTGCTTGCCCATCTCCATGAACAGCGGCACGCCGCTGTCGCGCACGATATCATAGGCGTAGCCGACGTCGTCATAGCTCAGCGCCTCGATCATGATGTGGTTGAGCGCGCCCGGCTGGATGCCGTTGAAGCAGTTCATGATCGCCAGCGTGTGGTGGCGCGGGTTGCAGTGCAGGAAGATCGCCTCGATGCCGTCCCAGCCGATGTAGTCGGACAGGCTGAAGCCCAGCACGTCGCGGTAGAAGGCCACGGTCGCGTCGGTGTCGGCAACGTGGAACACGACATGGCCGAGGCCGAGGCCGCGCGTTTTGTAGCCCGAGATGCCGCGCGTCGGCGCAAAGGCGAGATTGTGCGCGAGCGGCCCGAAGAACAGCTCGGTCTCCGCGTTCAGCAGCGGCTCGTGGAACCGGTATCCCGAGATCACCTTGCGGTCCGCGCGCGTCGCCGCGTCCATCTCCTCCACCGCGAAACCGAGGCCGCGCAGTTTCTCGACGAGCGCCAGCAAATCCTCGGGCGAGGCCACCTCCCAGCCCAGGCTGTGCAGCCGGTCCGTGCCGGCGGGGTACAGCGTGAAGCGGTGGTGGAATTCATCGATGCGCAGGTCGGCGGCGCCGTCCGCACGGCGCGTCGCCTGCATGCCGAACACGTCCGTCGCGATCTTCAGCCAGGCATCGAGGTCGCTGACGTCGAGCGTGACGTAACCCAGTGCTGAAATTCCCATGGTTCCCTCCCTTGCCGCGATCATGTGCCGCTGGCGGTGAACTGTTCGGCGAAGATATTCTCGGGCGCGAGGCCAAGCCCCTCCAGGTGGCGCCGCGCCGCGTCGATCATGCCCGGCGGCCCGCACAGATAGGCGACGCTCTCCGGGTCGATCGTCTCCCCCGCGCCGATCGCCGCGACGGGGTTGCCGATGCGCACGCCCTCGGGCCCGCCGCCGCGCTCCACCGAGATGCGCAGGTCGAGCGTCGGCAGCCAGTGGCGGCGGAGATCAAGCGCATCGAGGTGGAACAGCCCGTCCGCCGACTGGCAGCCGAAGCTCAGCAGCATCCGCGGCTTGCGGCCCGGCACGCCGCGCAGGCTGTCGATCATCGACATCATCGGCGCAAGGCCGGTGCCGCCCGCGATCATGATATGCGGCGCGCGCACCTTCTCCCGCAGGAAGAAATGGCCGTAGGGTCCCGAGATCTCCACCACGTCGTCCGGCGCCGCGCGCTGCGTCAGCCATTCGGACATCACGCCGCCGGGCAGGATGCGGATCAGCAGCTCGATCTTCGGAAGGTCGCCGGGCGTGCTCGACATCGAATAGCTGCGCATCGCATCGGTGCCGGGCACCTTGACCTGCACGAACTGGCCGGGCCGGAAATCGAACCAGCAGCCTTCGGCGAGTTCCAGTTCCAGCCGCACCACGTCCGCCGCGACGCGCTCGACCGCGTTGACGAAGGCGTGGCCCTCCACGGGACGCGAGGCCCCGGCCTCGCTATCGTAGCCAAGTTCGAAGCGGCAGTTGCCGTGCGGTTCGGTGACGCACAGCAGCCGAAACCCTTCGGCCCGTTCGGAGGCGAGCAGCGTCGAGCTTGCCCCCGCCCGAGTGTCCGCCTCGCCCGCCGTGAGGCTGGCGAGGCAGCTCGAGCAGCTTCCCGACCGGCACTGGTAGAGCACCGGTAGGTCCGCCTTCAGCGCGGCATCGAGCACGGTTTCGCCGGGGGCGACCTCGAGCCGATGTTCGACGCCGTCGCTGAACGCGATCTCGACCTGGAACGGACCGTCCGTCATCAGTCTTCGATCTTTTCCACGAAGTAGCTGGGCTTCTTGCCTTCCGCGAGCCGGCGCATACGGATGCTCGACGTCTTCGTGGCGTTGGTGACGCCGCGTCCCGGCTTCGCGATGCCGCGATTCCAGCGCGAGGCGAGCTTGCGCCACGTGACGGGCGAAACGTCCGTCGCGACGAGCTGCTCATCGTCCCAGCCGGTGCCGTCCGCGTAGAATTCCTCCATCGCCTCGCGGGCGTAGAGATCGCAGTCGTTGAAACCGTTGAGGCAGAGCGGCACGTAGACGCGGTCAAAGCGATACTTGAATTTCGCCCGTTCCTCGTCGGTGCGGCACACCTTCACGAGCACTTCCCAATATTCGTAGAGGTCGTCCGTGATCGGCACGTACCATTCGTATTGAACGACGTGCTCCTCGGGCCAGTTTTCGACCATCAGGCAGCCCGGCAGAACCACCGACGTGCGATAGAAGCGGCCGTTGACGCCTTCCACCTTCAGACCCAGTTCCTCGTTCTCAAGAACCGGCGCCCACTTGTCGGTGAACAGCCACTGCATCAGGCCCTTGGGGCCGTTTTCGTCCTCGATCAGCGTGATGGCGTCGTCCGACGTCGGCAGCAGGCCGAGCGGCAGCACCCAGTTCATCGCCTGCACGATGGTGTTGTCCTTGTGGACGAGGATGTGCGCGTTATCGAAACCGTTCTCGCACGCGATCCGCCAGTTGGTCTCCCCCGTGCGGTGGATGCCGAGCGCCACGGCATCCTCATCGAGAATGCTCGGCGACGCGGGCCACAGCGGATGCGGGAAACGCTCGCTGCTGTCGGGGAAGCGCACCGGCAGGTCGGATGCCAGCGGCGGCACATCTTCATCGGGAAAATCGTCTTCGCGCACGAAGACGAAGATCATCCCGCCCTTCTCTTCCACCGGATAGGTGGTGATCCCGGTATTGCCGATGAGCTTGTCGCCAGGGTTCGCGATGATCGTCGTCAACCTGCCCGATTCAAGATCGAACGTGAAACCGTGATACCAGCAGCTGATGCTCTTCTTGGTGAGGCACATCGGCTTTGCTGACAGCCGAACGCCGCGGTGCACGCACTGATCCTTCAGCGCATAGATTTTGCCGTCGACGCGGCGCAACACGATCGGGATGCCGCAGATCTGGATACCTTCCACACCCTCTTCGGGCAGTTCCTCGCTGAACAGCGCCGGATACCAGTGGTTGATGAAACCCCAGGCCGCATCCTTGTAGGGCTGATACTGCCCCTGCAGCTTCTGGTCGTTCATGCGCTTGTCGCTGATCTCGTTCAGCCGCACGGTCTGGCGGCGGCGGATCGGTGTTGCTTCGTTCATCGTGTCGTCTCCCTCGGAATTGAGTTCATGCTCACGCCTGCATGAAGGCTCCCACCACCGCATCGTGTTCCTCGGGCCGCTCCCATTGCGGCCAGTGCGCGCAGCCCCGCATGATGTGCTTCTGTGCGCCCGGAATGATCTCCGCGAGCCGATCGGCCGCGTCTTCCCCGTGGATCGGGTTCTTGTCGGTCCAGAGCACGAGCGTCGGGCAGATGATCCGCCGTATCTCGTCCTCAGTGAAATAGAATTCGCCGATGTTCGGCGCGAACAGCCGCTTGTAATATTCGATGAGCGCATCGCGCGTTTGCGGGATCGACCACAGCGCCATGCGCAGATCGACGAGCTCTTCGGTAACGCCGCCGAGCGGCATCAGCCATTCGAGACGCTTGCGCAGCAATTCGCGCGTGGGATTGAGCAGCGCATTCACCGAGGTTTCGCGCAGCGCATCGAGATCGGCATCACCTTCGTGCACCTTCGTGGGATCGAGGCTCATTCCCCACGTGGTGTTGAGGATGACCTTCGAGGTCCGCTCCGGGTGATTGACGGCCATGTCATACGCAATCCAGCCGCCGAGCGATTCCCCTTCGATGGCCGCCTTCTCGATGCCGAGATGATCCATCAGATCGAGCACCTGCGCGGTGAACTGGTCGAGCCAGTTGCCGTCTTCGTTCGGTGCCTTGTCCGAGAACGCGGGCGCCGACGACATGCCGTGCCAGATGAAATCCATCGCGATCGGACGGCAATATTCGGCAAGCCGCATCATGTTGCGCGAATAGGTTTCCGCGTGGCCGCCGCCGCCGTGCAGGAGGATGAGCGGCGGCTTGTCGTTTTCGACCGTGATGATGCGCGTGCGGAAACGGCCCGTGTCCACGAACCGGGTTTCCGTTCCAAGCAGGTCGATATGAATTGAAGCCACCGTATCCCTCCGAATGACGTGATCCGCATCCACCGCAACGGCCGATTCATGATCACTCGATTCACAATAAAAAATCAATAGACTTTCAATTTAATGGGTACCAAAAAACCGCTGGACCGCGGCTTTCCGGGGGCAGGCGGTCTCCCTGCCCGCCCCCGGAAACCCGACCTCAGCGGAAGCTGTAACCCATGCTCAGCCCCCACCAGCGCGGGCGCCCATAGGACTCCTCGGTGCAGCCGCAGAGCGTCGAGAGATCGTAACCCACCGTTTTGTATGTCTTGTTGGTGAAGTTGTTCACGAACGCCGAGATGCGATACGCCTCGCTTGCATCCATCCAGCTGACCCGGGCGTTGAACAGTGCATAGCCATCGATCTTGTTCGCATCGAAATTGCGGATGTTGTGGTAGAAGCTCGACGAGTAATTGCCGTCGACGCCGATGGTGAGCGCGCCGCCGAACACGTCGGTCGGCAGCTCATAGCTGATCCGCCCCGAGATCTGGGTCTGCGGCGCGAACGTCGGCCGCACCGTCTCGAACACGCCCGGCGCGATCTGCACGTTCTTCACCCGCGCGTTGAACACCGATGCGGCAAGGCCGATCTCAAGGCCGGGCGTGGGCCGCAGTGCAATGTCCGCCTCGGCGCCGTAGGTGCGTCCGTCGCGGTTCTGCACGAAGCCCGACACGTTCGAGAAGGTGAACGCCTGATAGTTCGAATAGTCGTAGTAATAGACCGAGCCGTTGAACGTTGCCCGCCCGTCCATCAGCGTCGACTTGAAGCCGCCTTCGTACGACAGCAGCACTTCGGGCTTGTACGGGATCTCGCTCGGGTCGAGCGGCGGCGTGCCGTCGGGCAGCTTGGCGTTGTAGCTGCCGCCCTTCACGCCGCGGTTGATGCCCGCGTAGAGGAGCAGATCGTCGTTCGGACGGAATTCGATCTGCGCCTTGCCCGCCCACAATGTCTTGGTGCGCTTGTCTGCGAACGAGGGCTGCAACGGGAACAGGATCGTGCCCGTGTCGATCCGGTACGGGTCCTCGTCGACGACGCCGTTCGAGGCGAAGTCGTATTCCTGGTGCTCGCGGATCAGACGGCCGCCGATGATGAACGTCCACTGCGGCGCGAACTTGTATTCGACCTGTCCGAAGATCGACCCCGACTGCGTCTTCAGGCGGAAGGTGTTGACGAGATCGATGCCCGTCTCCGTCGCGCCGAGCAGGCTCGAATAGATCGAGTAGGCGGGCGCGAGGAAGCCGTTCGAGGATTTCGCATCGATGTCGAGGTAATAGGCGCCCACCGTCCAGTCGAGCGTGTCGCTGCTTCCGGTCAGGCGGATTTCCTGCGTGAAGCTGCGCGTATCCGCCTTGGTGCCGTATTCGACGAGGCTGAGCGGCGAGGCTTCGACGTCCATGCTGAAGTTCTTGGTGAACTTCTTGTAATCGCTGATCGAAACGAGCGTCGCGCCGTCGAATTCATAATCGAGGTGCAACGCGCCGTTCCAGCTTTCGGTGCGGTTGAGGTCGGACTGCGCGAAGTCCTTGGAAACGAGGCGCTTCGACGGGTCGGGGGCAATGAACCCGAACCAGTCGGCGCCCGGCAGACGCGCCGCCGGGGCGCCGGCGAAGGCCGTGTAATTGTCGCCGTTGTGATCGATGCCGACGCGCGTCTCGTTCGGCCCTGCGTAGATCGCGTTGATGACGCGGCCGAGCTCATCGACCACCGGCACCGTCGCAGCCTGCGTGTACGGACCGGTCGAGAGGTGCTGGCGGGCGGCCGCGCCGACGAGGCGGACGGTCAGCCGGTCGCTCTTGAACTGGAGCTGGGCACGGCCCGCGAGCGTGTCGTCGTTCCACTCGTCCTCGCAGCAGGGCGAGACCTCCTGGCCGAGGTTGAGCGGGGCGCCCTCGGCCGCACCCGCCGGATAGATGTTTTTCCAGATCTCGTCGTGGCGGTTGTAGAACACCGAAACGCGCGCGCTCACCGTTTCGGAAAGCGGCCCGCCGATCGCGGCCTCGACGCGGACCTGATTGAAGCGGCCGTAGGTGCCGTCGATCGAGCCTTCGAGCGTGTCCGACGGCTTGTTGATCACGTAGTGGACGAGGCCGCCCGTGGCGTTGCGCCCGAAGAGCGTGCCCTGCGGGCCTTTCAGCACCTCGACGCGCTCGAGGTCGAACAGGCCGAAGGTCTGGCCCTGCAGGTTGGGGATGTAGCCGTCGTCGACATAGACGGCGACCGGCGCCTCGATGGCGTCGTTGAAATCGTTCTGCGTGACGCCGCGGATCGTGAACTGGCTGTTCTGGCCGCCGACATTGCCCGAGATGTGCACGCCGGGCGTCAGCCGGGCGATTTCGAGGCTCGACTCGACACCCATCGATTTCAGCTCTTCGCCACCGAAGGCGGCGACCGAGATGCCGACATCCTGAAGCGACTGCGCACGGCGCTGTGCGGTCACCACGATTTCGCCGAAAGTCTCCGGCTCCTGCGGCTGCGCGTCCTGCGCGGCGGCCGTACCCAGCGGCAGTGCAAGCGCCGCAAGCGCGACACCGGTCCGAAATATCGAAATGCTTTTCATTACGTCCCCCTCCTGAATTCCCACCACGCACGCCGATGCCGAGACCTTCGAATCTCCACCGGCTGCTCCCTGTCCCGACCGCCCGTTTCATCGGCAGGTTCGGTCCTGATGATGAGGATGTGCGGGGCCGGACACGCTGTCAAAGCGCCTTACGGCTCGGCTCTCATTATCTGAGACACGCGGAAAACCGCGGCTTCGCAAAGCACGGATTTACGTTAGATCGAAGTTCAATCGACATTCGATATATTTTCGCTTAAATCTTCAAAAAACGGTGGGACGGGATTCGCGGGGGTTCGCAGAGCGGTGCGAATCACACTTCGCGATGAAGCAAGGGAGGGATGGAAGCAGTGGCGACACCCCGGATTCAGTCTGTGGACAGGGCATTCTCGTT
>JAEULI010000004.1 GCA_016793845.1 Sphingosinicella sp. | reverse complement strand
TGGCGGCCGCTGGCGCGGCGCGACGCGATCCGGAATCCCGTCTACGACCGCTACTTCTCGATCAACCGCCACCAGCCGACGCCCACGGGCTGGATCCACTGGCAGGACAACACCAAGATGGCCGAGGAGAACGGCAAGCTGCGGCCTATCGTGCAGGAATATGTGCTGAACACCTACACGAAGTTCGACGGCTACAACGTGAAGGCCGCCGACGATTACTGGGCGAAGACGAAAGCCTATTGGGCGGCCGTGCGCGGCGTGTGGGACGAGGTCGCGGCAAAGCGCGGCGGTATCCACATCGCCGAGAAGGCCGACACCGGCACCGTCATCTCCGGGCGTCTTCTGGAGATCGCCGACGAGGTGAACGGCGGCAAGCTGAAGGACGCGGCAGCGATCAGCGAGGCGCGCAAGCTCATCACCGAGGCGACGGCACAGCCGCCGCAGGTTGCTACCCCGCAATAACCAGTGCCGCGAGGCCGACGCCGCCTGCCGCGCAGCTGAACATCAGCGTCGCGGCGGCGGCCCAGCCTTTGCGCCAGCCGGCGAGGCCGATGCAGATCGCGGCCTTGAACGCCGTGTTGAGCAGGATCGGCACGCCGAGCACCGCGCCCGCCGTGACGGGATCGAGGCTGCCCGGCGCCAGCGTTCCCAGCGTGACCGTGGCGGCATCGACATCGAACGTGCCGGTGAGCGCGATGATGACGCCGAGCCCGGCCTCGCCGTAGCGCGCCTCCGCCCAGCGCGCGAACAGCGCTGCGCCCGCGATGAGCGCGGCAAAGCCGAGCGCGGGGAGAATGTCGAACGGGTTCGCAGAGGTCATCGGCGCTGCACGCGAGGGCGCATGTTTGTTGTGCCGCATGACGAATGCCGTGGCGGCGAGCGCGGCAAGCCCGCCCGGCACCACGATCCACGCCAGCGTCGGCACGACGAACCCCGCGACCGCGGCGGCAAGGACGAGCGTACGCGCCATCATCACCGCGCCGGCGAGCGCGATGCCGGCAATCGCGGGTGCGGGCGGATCATCACCTTCGGCAAGACGCCTGGCGAGCGCGGCCGTGGCGGCTGTCGACGAGACGAGCGCGCCCGCCGCCGCCGTGGCGAGCGTGCCGCGCACCTCGCCGAAGCGCTTTGCAGCGACATAGCCGACAAACGACAGGCCCGAGACAAGCACGACGACGAGCCAGATGCTGCGCGGATTCCACGCGTCGTAGGGGCCGTAGGCGGCATCGGGAAGGAGGGGCCAGACGACGATGGAGATGAGCGCGAAACGCGCCACCGCCTTCACCTCGGCAGCGGTGAGGCCGCGAATCCACGCATGGAGCTCGTCGCGCATCGAGAGCAGCAGCACCATCACGCCGGTACAGACCAGCGCGACGAGCACGTTGCCTGTCGTCGTCAGCATACCGAGCGCGAGCGTGATGAGCCCGGCAATCGTGGTGGTGGCGCTGACGTTGCCGTCCTCGGCCATGTCGCGCCAGTAGCCCGCCACAAGCGCGATCCCGGCGACGGCGGCAAGCAGCGTCGCCAACATGTCGTGGCCGGCTTCCAGCGCGATTCCGGCGATGCCGCCGAGCAGGCCGAGCAGGCCGAACGTGCGGAAACCTGCAACGCGCCCGCCCGCTCGCTCGCCGCGCGCGCTCCAGCCGCGTTCGACGCCGACGAGCAGGCCGAGAGCGAAGGCGATGCCCACATCGCGAAGGGGCGTGAGGTCTTCCATGACGCCTGAACTATCACAGCTTTACGGCGCGTGAAGCGGCAATCGGCAAAAGCCGATGGCGAACAAGGGGTTGAAGTCACGCCATGTTCATGAAAATCATGGCAATCACGAAATGAGAGTTGTTTACGGGCACAGGGGGAATTTGCATGGCGGATACACGCATCGGCATCGTCAAGCGGATCATCTGGCCGGCGAAGGCATCGCTGTTCGCGCTCATCGGCGGCGCGGTGGGGCTGTTCGGCGATCTCGTGAATTTCTTCGCGGAGTTCCTTTCAGCCGACATACTCGTGCTGGTCTTCGCGGTGATCACCGGCGTCGCGGGGCTGCTCTGCTTGCAGCGCGCGTTCATGGTGAATGCGGCGGACGACACGGCGGTGGATGAAGTGGTGCAGTGCACGCAGTGCGATGCCTTCCGCTTCGGCCTGTTCGCGACCGCGGCCTTCATCCTGCTGATGCTGGTCGGGCAGGGGCAGTCCGCGACGGAAGCGGTCGGGCGGCAGCTCGGGCTCATCAAGGAAGACACGGCGGTGATCCGCGATCAGGTGGGCGATCTTCACGAGATGGCGCAGCCGCAAATGATCATCGACAATCCGAAATCGGCGCAGGATCATTTCAACAACGCGTGGATCTACCAGAACATGCAGCGGAATCCGGGCAAGGCGTTCGCCGAGATGCAGGCGCTGTACGCGGATTATGCCCCGAAGAAGCTCGACGCTGCGCAGCTCTATTTCGATGCGGGCAATGCGGTCACCGGCCGTACCCAGCTCGTGGAGGGTATGCAGGCACTGGCGCGCAAAACGGGGGACGCGACGCTGCTGGTGATTGCCGCGCGCGCCGCGCCGAGCGAGGAGGCGGGCAACGCGATGGCCGCCGAGGCGCAGGCGATGGACCCGGCGCTTCCGTTCGCGTGGTGGGACATCATGCGGCCGAAGACGATGCGGGTGACCGACATGACCCAGCGCGGCGCGGCGGCGCAGCTCGTGCGGCTCACCGCCGATCGCGAGATCATCGAGAAGTTCCGCGCGCTCTACAACGCGCAGCCCGCGCAGCACTGGTATTTCCTGCCGCAGTACGCGGGCGACATGGAAAGCATCGCCCGCCAGCAGTCCGAAGGCCTTGCGAACAACATCGCCACCTATGACGACATTGCAAGCGGCCGCCTCGCGCAGCGGGTGCGCGAGGAGTATCAGCAGAAGAACCGGTAAAGGCTCGGCCCCCCTCTCCGTCGGGAGAGAGGGGTTGACCGGCTAGCGGCCCTGGCGGCGTTGGCCGCCGCCGGGATTGCCGCGACCGCCGCTGTTGCCGCCGCCGTGCGCGGGCTTGGCCGAATATTTCGGCTTGGGCGCGCCGAAATGGCGGCGCTGACCGTCACGATCGCCTTCGCGGCGTTCGCCGCCGCCGGAACGCTCGCCGCGATGGCCGCCGGGTCCACCACGATGGCCGCCGTCGCGGCGGCCGTCACGACGCTCGCCGTGCGAGAAGCCGCGCTGGTCGCCGCTGTTCTCGCCCGTGCGCGCGACCGGCTTCGCGATCGCTGCGGCGCGGGCGAGGAAGTTCTCGGGAAGCGGCATCGGCTCCAGCTTCTGACGGATCAGCCGCTCGATATCGCGCAGGTACGTGCGCTCGTCACCGTCCGAAACCAGCGCGATGGCGATGCCCTCGCGGCCCGCGCGCGCGGTGCGGCCGATGCGGTGCACATATTGCTCCGGCACGTTCGGCAGCTCGAAGTTGAACACGTGGCTGACGCCCGGCACATCGATACCGCGCGCGGCGATATCGGTGGCGACGAGGATCTTGATCTCGCCCGAGCGGAACAGGCCGAGCGCGCGCTCGCGCTGCGGCTGCGATTTATTGCCGTGGATCGCTTCCGCCGCGATGCCCGCACCCTTCAGGTGGCGGACGACGCGGTCGGCGCCGTGCTTGGTGCGCGTGAAGACGAGGCCGCGATCCATGTCGGCGCCGAGGTCTTGCAGTAGGAGCGTGAGCAGAGCCTGCTTTTCCGAGGCGTTCACGTGGATGACGTGCTGCGCGACGCGCTCTGCGGTCGTCGCCTGCGGCTTCACTTCCACCTTCTGCGGTTCGGTGAGGAACTGCGCGGCAAGCTCCGCGATCGCGGGCGGCATGGTCGCCGAGAAGAACAGCGACTGGCGCTTCTTCGGCAGGATGCGGACGATGCGGCGCAGCGCGTGGATGAAGCCGAGATCGAGCATCTGGTCGGCTTCGTCGAGCACGAACACCTCGACCTGCGAGAGATCGAGCGCGTTCTGGTCAACAAGATCGATCAGGCGGCCGGGGGTGGCGACGAGGATGTCGACGCCGCGCTGCAGCGCGCGCACCTGGCGCCCGATCGGCACGCCGCCGAACGCCGTGGTGATGGTGAGGCGCAGGAACTTGCCGTAGGTGCGGAAGGATTCGGCGATCTGGCTGGCAAGCTCACGCGTCGGCGCCAGCACCAGCATACGCGCTGCGCGGCTCTTCAGCGGCTTGTACGTCTGCGACAGGTAGTCGAGCGAGGGCAGCGCGAAGGCGGCGGTCTTGCCCGTGCCCGTCTGCGCGATGCCGAGCAGGTCATGACCCTTCATCAGGATCGGGATCGCCTGCCGCTGGATCGGCGTCGGGACGGTATAGTTGGCTTCGGTGAGCGCCTTTTCGATACGCTCGCCAAGGCCGAACTGGAGAAAATCGGTCATTTCAATCTTTCAAAAAACATGTCCGTGCCGCGCAGCCGAAATGGCGCGCGGACGCGAAGCGGTGTCGTGACGACCCGCGTGACGAGGGGAAGCCGGTGGGCCGAACCGTCTGAAGACGCGCGCTCAATCCCCGAAGGAAGCGATCACGCCGGGCGCGTCAGGGCCTTATCGGCCGACGTTCGGTCACGGCGGCATGTGGGGGAGAAATGTGGCGGCGTCAAGGCGCGGATTTGCGGTGGGTCAAGTCGGGCGGCGCGGTACGGCGCTACGCAGAGACATGACTGATCCCTTTTTCTTCCTGGCCGCCGTGTTCGCATTGCTCGCCGTGCCGGGGCCCACGAACACGCTGCTCGCGGCGTCGGGCGCGACCGTGGGCGTGCGGCGTTCGCTGCGGCTCGTTCCAGCCGAGCTTGCCGCCTACACGCTGTCGATCGGGGTGCTCATTGCGGCGCTCGGCCCGCTGATGGTGCGCTATCCGATGGCCGCCGCCGCGGCGCAGCTTGGCATTGCGCTCTATCTTCTGGCTGCCGCCGTGCGCTTCTGGGCGTGCGGGGCGCATGGGGAGCAGGGCGGGGTTTCGGTGCGGCGGGTGTTCGTGACAACGCTGATCAACCCCAAGGGCCTGATCTTCGCACTGACCATCTTTCCCCATGAAGCGCTGGCGCGCGCATTTGCCTTGTTCGCGCTGATATGCGTGCCGGTGGCGTGCGGCTGGATCGCGCTTGGGGACCGGGCGGGGCGCCTTGGCGGGCGCTTCGCGACGCCGCGACGCGTCTATCGGATCACGGCGGCGGCGCATGTGGTGTTCGCGGGCCTGGTCGCGAACGGCGCGCTGCACGCGCTCTCCTGAGCGGCAAAACAAAACGGGCGCCCGTTTCCGGACACCCGTTTTCGTGACGAAGATCGTCTGATCAGCCGCGGCGGCGACGCGCCATGCCGACACCCATCAGGCCGAGGCCGAGGAGGCCGAGCATCGCGGGCTCCGGCACGTCCGTCGGCGGCGGCGTGGTCGAATCGCTGAAATCGAAGCGCACCTGCTTGATTTCTGCCCACACTGGTCCGGTCGAGCTGAACGTGAAGGAGTTCACACCCGGCTCGGCGAAAGTGATCGTGAAGAAGTTATTGCCGTTGTCACCGAACGATCGCGTGAAGCCGTCACCGAAATCGACAGTGCCGCCACCGCTCTTCTTCACGCCGATGATGTTGAGGACGAGCGTCGTGAAGGCGATGCTGTTGTCCTGGAAATCGATCGTCATCGTGTTGAAGCCGTTGCCGGCATCATCAACGATCTTGGCCTGCCCGCCCGCTTCGTAATCGAGCGCCTCGTTGCCGTAGACATAGATGTAGGTGGTGGGGCGCGCATTGAGGCAGCCCACGACGCCGTCGTTGATCGCGGCAGGGCGCGGATCATCGCAGGAGTTGAAAAGCAGGTTGTTGCCCGTGCCGCTGGCGCTGTCCACGACGCCGATGACCGTGGCGGACGCATTGGACGCGCTCATGCCGATCAGGGCGGCGGCGGCCATGCTGAGTGAAATCGTCTTCATGTCTCGTCTCCTGTCGGGCGGTGTTTGACATACGCCGTCCCGGTACACGTGCGTAATGAAGCAAGTCTCGTGCCATCAGCCGGAGACCCGCGGAAACCCTTGCTTTGCGATTGATTTTCAATAACTTTCGTAAGAGTCTCCGACACTTTCCGCGCTCGCTCAATCGGTCGGAAAGCCCCGGTTCCTCAGCAACGCCTCGACCTGCGGATCGCGACCGCGGAACGCACGGTATGCCTCGGCTCGGTCGATGGCGTCGCCGGTCGCAAGGATGATGTCCTTGAACCTCTTCGCCGTCGCGGCATCCCACGGATCGCCCGCCTCCTCGAACGCCGCCCAGGCGTCCGCCGCCATCACGTCCGACCAGAGGTAGGAGTAATAGCCCGCCGAATACGCATCGGATGAGAACAGGTGGCCGAACTGCGGCAGGCGGTGCCGCATCACGATTTCCCTCGGCATCCCGATCTCGCCGAGGATGGTCTTTTCGGCCTGCGCAGGGTCGATCACGCCCGATGGGTCCATGTGGATCTTCATGTCGACGATTGCCGAGCCGAGGAACTCGACCGTCTCGAAGCCCTGGTTGAAGGTCTCCGCGGCCTTCAGCTTGTCGATCAGCACCTGCGGCATTTTCGCGCCGGTCTTGTAGTGGCGCGCATAGGTATCGAGGATTTCGGGGGTGAGCACCCAGTTCTCGTGCACTTGGCTTGGGAATTCCACGAAGTCGCGCGGCGTGCCGCCGAGCGACGGGTATGTGGTGTCGTTGGAGAGCGCGTGGAGCGCGTGACCGAATTCGTGGAACAGCGTGCGCGCATCGTCGAGGCTGATGAGCACGGGGTCCCCCGGAGCGCCCTTCGTGAAATTGTTGTTGTTTGAGACGATCGCGTCGCGCTGGCGACCGCCGAGCTTGTCCTGCCCGCGATAGGTGCTCTGCCAGGCGCCCGAACGCTTGTACTGGCGGGCGAAATCGTCGCGGTAGAGATAGCCCACATGTGTGCCGTCCGCTGTGTTCGTAACGTGATAGACGCGCACGTCCGGGTGGAACGTGGGGAGCGTGCCGGTGATTTCCTTGAAGCTGTAGCCATAGAGCTTGCCCGCCATGTGGTAGGAGGCGGCGATCATGTTCTCGAGCTCGAAATAGTTCTTGAACTCGTTCTGATCGAGGTCGTAGCGCGCC
>JAEULI010000133.1 GCA_016793845.1 Sphingosinicella sp. | reverse complement strand
CTCGGGCCGTGGGCTGACGTTCCCGGCGGACGGCATTACCGGCGCGACGAAGGCGCCGGGCACGCACAAGGTGAGCTTCGGCGCGGATGCGCTCGGGAAGCTCGAAGCCGGTGACTATACGCTGCTCGTGGAGGCCGCGCGCGAGGTGGGTGGCCGCGAGTTGGTGAAGCTGCCGTTCAGCTGGCCGCCGAAGCCGGGCCAGGCTGCGAGCGCGGCCGGGAGCGAGGAACTCGGTGCGGTCAGCGCCACCTTCAAACGCTGAAAGGACAATATTCATGAAAACCGGAATCCTGCGCGCGCTCGCCATCTCGACGGCATTGTTCAGCGCAACCGCCGCTGAGGCACACCGCCAGTGGATGCTGCCCTCCTCGACCGTGCTTTCGGGCCAGTCGAGCTGGGTGACGGTGGATGCCGCCGTCTCCAACGACCTGTTTTATTTTGAGCACCAGCCGGTGCGGCTCGGCAACGTGAAGGCGTGGGCGCCGGACGGCAGTGAGGTGGCGCTGCAGAACGCATCGACGGGCCGCTACCGCAGCACCTTTGACGTCGAGCTGAAGCAGCAGGGGACGTACAAGATCGCCAACGCCGGTGGCGGCATCTTCGGCAGCTACAAGGAGAACGGCGAGGAGAAGCGGCTGCCGCGTGGGGCGTCGGCGGCGGATATCGAGAAGCTGATTCCCGCAGGCGCGACCGATGTGAAGCTCTCCGAAAGCTGGAGCCGGAACGAGATTTTCGTGACGCTCGGCGCGCCGACGGCTTCAGTGCTGAAGCCGAACGGAAAAGGGCTTGAACTCGTGCCGGTGACGCACCCGAACGACCTCGTTTCGGGCGAAGCGGCGACGTTCCAGTTCGTGATCGACGGCAAGCCCGCCGCCGGGGTCGAGATCGAGGTTGTGCCGGGCGGTATCCGCTACCGCGACCAGCTCGGCCAGATGGACCTCAAGACCGACGCCGAGGGTAAGGTGACGATCACGTGGCCGAACCCGGGCCTCTACTGGATGAGCGCTGAGGCCAGCGACAAGAACGTCAGCGTGAAGGGCGCCGAGCAGCGCCGCCTCGGCTACGTCTCGACGCTCGAGGTGCTGGCGCCCTGACCGCACGTATCCTCGTCCCGAAGGCGCTCTCCGCTGCGGCTTTTGCGCTGAGGGAGCCTGCGGGGCACATTGCCACGCTTTCCGGCGAGACGATGGGGACGCGCTGGTCGGTGCGCCTCGTCGTGCCCGCACCGGGCAGGCTCGCGGAGATTGGCGCGGGCGCGCAAGGCGTGCTTGACGGTGTTGTCGCGGAAATGAGCACGTGGGAGGGGGCGTCCGACATCAGCCGGTTCAACCGCGCGGCGGTTGGGGCGTGGCAGTCGATGCCGCCGGATTTCCTGACCGTGCTTTCCGCTGCGCTCCGGATCGCTGAGGAGAGTGGCGGGGCGTTCGATCCGACGATTGGGGCGATCGTGGATGCCTGGGGGTTTGGAGCGGCGGGGGCTGTCACTTCGGCGCCGGATATGGAGACGACCGAGACGCTGCGTCTTGCGGCGGGTTGGCGGCGGGTGGAGTGTGATACGTTGCTGCAGCGGGCGCGGCGGACTGATACGCTTGCGCTAGACTTTTCGGGGATCGCCAAGGGGTTCGGGGCGGATCGCGTGGCGGCATGGCTGAAGAGCCGGGGGTTCCGGCACTTTCTTGTCGAGGTCGGCGGCGAACTCGTGGGGGAGGGCGTGAAGCCCGACGGGCAGCCGTGGTGGGTGGATATCGAGATGCCGCCGGGTGCGGCGCTGCTGCCGCTGCGGCTCGCACTGCACGGCCTCTCGGCAGCGACATCAGGCGACTATCGGCGCTGGTTCGAAGCCGACGGTGAGCGCTTCGCGCACACCATCGACCCGCGTAGCGGCAGACCTGCGAACGGCGTCGCTTCCGTCACCGTCCTTCACGCGGAATGCATGTACGCCGACGCCTATGCGACCGCGATCACGGTTCTGGGCGCAGAAGACGGCCTGCGGTTCGCCAACCGCCTCGGCCTCGCCGCGCATATCGTTTCCCGCGACTGGAGCGAAGCGATGAGCCTCGCCTTCACGGCGATGCTGGACTGATCAACCCTGCAGGACGAAGGGAATTTCCACGGTGCCCCGTACGGCGACGGCGACGCCGTCGCGGATCGTGGGGGACCAGCGCCAGTGGCGGACGGCGCCAAGCGCGGCGCGGTCGAGCCGCTCGTAGCCACTGCTCCTTGCGAGGCGCATGTCGGCAACGCAGCCGTCCGTACCGAGCGTCAGCGCCAGAACGACGGTGCCCTGCTCGTGCTTGCGGCGCGATTCCAGCGGATAGGCCGGTGGTTTCGCCGAGATCATCGTGGCGCCGAGATCGTCGGCCACCAGCGTCGGCGGCGCTGCCGGGCGCGGCGCGGCGACGGCCGGTGCCCTGATCAGAACAGGGGCGGGCGGGGCGGCCTGCGGCTGATCAGCGGTTGCAACGATGGGCGGCGGCGTGTCGCGCGCGAACTCGACAGCGGGCGGCGGCACGTAGATTTCAGGCTCGGCAAGCTCCGGAGGCGGCGGCGCCTCTGGCGCGGGCGGCGGTGCCGAGAGATCGAGCAGGTCCATCGCCGTCTGCACGCTGTGCGGCGGGATCACCTGCGTGCGGATGAGAACCGCACCGAGCGCGACGTGAAGAGCGGCGACAGCCAGTATTGCGCGCCAATCGAGACCACCTGGTGCATAGCCCCCCGAAGGTGCCGTGAATTGCGTGGAAGCAGCGGCCCGAACAGGCGCCACAATTGCCGATACGCGCTCGTGAAGATTGGTATCGTCGAACGCGTCGTCCGCGCTGCGTGCATGAACCCGATGCATTCGAACGCCCTGTTGCCGTGACCCCCTAGTCACGCAGGCTATATAAGGCTTCAAATAATGCGAATCAATCGCATTATTAACGCTTCGGCTGTGTCAGGTTGTCGCCCAGCGGCGGAGGAGATTGTGATAGACGCCGGTGAGCTGGATGATCGCGGCATCGTCGTGGCCGCGGTCCTGCGCGATCGTCTGAATTGCCGTATCGAGCTCGAACAGCGAGCGACGGGCTTCGCCGTCGCGAACCATCGACTGGATCCAGAAGAAGCTCGCGGTGCGCTTGCCGCGCGTGACGGGCTCGACACGGTGCAGGCTGGAGGCCGGATAGAGTACCATGTGCCCGGCGGGCAGCTTCACCTGCTGGACGCCAAACTGGTCCTCGATGGTGAGCTCGCCGCCGTCGTAGTCGTCGGGGTCTTCGAGGAACAGCGTTGCCGAAAGATCGCTGCGGATGCGGAATTCGCTGCCGCGCTGGATGCGGATGGCGTTGTCGATGTGAACGCCGAAGGTCTGGCCGCCCTCATAGCTGTTGAACAGCGGCGGATAGACCTTGAGCGGCAGCGCGGCGGCGATGAACAATGGTGCCTTGCCGAGCGCATCGAGGATGATCGTTCCCGCCTCGCGCGCTGCGGCGCTGTCTTCGGGGAGCTGCATGTTGCGTTTGGCGAGCGCGGATTGGTAGCCGGAGGTGACATTGCCGTCGACCCACGGGGCGGCATCGATGATCGCGCGGACGCGGGCGAGCGCCTCCGCATCGAGCACGTCGGGAATCGCGATCATCATGCCAGGAAACCGATCTTCGTTGGACCTACTGAGATATCAGCACCGGCGGTGCTGGTGGGCAAGAGCGATCCCCCTGAACCACTCTTGCCCATAGGGCCAATCGACATTCAGCCCTGACGGCCTGCAAATGGTGGCTTTCCGCGCTTCCGGTGCTCACGTACCTTGAGTACGCTCCGCTCCGGGTCACGAAAAGCCACCATTTTCGGCACGTCATCTTCTGAATGTCGATCAGCCCTGGCCCATGCTCAGAAGCTGTAGAACAGGCTGAGCACGGCCGACCGCCCTTCGCCGGGCGTCGCCCAGCCGTTGTTGCGGATGCCGGTGTAGTATTTCTCGTCCGTGAAGTTCTGGACGTTGAGCTGCGCCGTCAGCCCGTTGCCGAACGGATAGGACACGAACGCGCGGTGCGTGAGCCAATCCTTCGACTTCGGGAACGGGGTCGCCGTGTTCGAGAGCAGGAAACTGCCCTGATAGGTGAACCCGTAACCGACCTGCAGGCCGAAGGGGAGCGTGTAGGTGGTGAACAGGCTGCCCGAGTGCTTCGGCGTGTTGGTCAGCGGATTGCCGGCCTGCGTATCCGTGAGCGGGCAGGTGATCGCCGTGCCGCCCGGAGGCGTGAACGTCGCGCCCGGATTGGCAAGGCAGTAGTTCGAAACGCTCTGCTTCACCTTGCTGTCGAGGTAGGTGTAGTTCGCGAAGATCGCCCAGGCGTCGGTGATGTTGCCCGAAGCGCCGAGCGCGAGACCGTCCACGCGGCTCTGCCCGTCGAGCACCTGAAGCGTACCGAGCGTGGGATCGTTGCTGGCCACCGGATAGTTGGTGCGTTCGTTCCGGAACAGCGCGGCGGTGAGCTGGAGCCTGCCGCCGACGAGATCGATCTTGCCGCCGATCTCGTAGTTCACGGCTTCCTGCGGCGCGACGGTGCAGGGATCGAGGTTCAGGTTCTGCGCAGTCGCAAGGCCGCAGCCGCCGCGAACGCTCGACGACGTCGGCGTGCGGCTGTTGCCGTAAGCCGCGTAGAGGCTGGCGTTGGGCACCGGCTTGTAGACAAGGCCGACGCGGTAGCTGAACAGGTTGTCGTCCGACCGCTGCACGACACCGCGGGTTATGTTGCCGAACGTCGGCCCCGGCGTGCCGATGATGGTATCGGCGCGGAAATCCGCCTTGTTGTTTTCCCAGCGGATGCCGCCGTTGATCTCGAACTGCTCGGAAAGCTTGATGGCGTCGAACAGGTAGAAGGCGATGTTCCGCGTGTCGCCCTGCGAGAACGCCGTCGGGATGTAGTTGATCGGGCCGCCGTAAATGGGATCGGGGTCCGAGATGTCGATCGGCGGCAGTGTCGGGTTCGGCGTCGCGCCGCCAGCATTCCGCAGCGAGTTGCCGTTCGACAGATCATAGTCTTCCTGCGCGTAGGAGGCGCCGATCGTCACCGTGTGCTCGATACCGCCCGTGTTGAACACGGCCTTCAGATCGAGCTGGTTGTAGAGCATCTGGTTTTCGGAGAAGCGCGACGTGCCGCGCGGCCCCGAGGGGTAATACATGCCGGGAAGCTGCCCGGCTCCGCACGCCGCGCCCGTGTAGAGCGTACCGCTATCGAGGCAGTAGGTGCCCTGCGGCGGATTGACGACGAGATCCTGTTCGACGCGCTGCCAGCGCGCGAGGTTGCGAAGCGAGACCTTGTCGCTGAAGGCGTGCTCGAAGATCGCGGTTGCCTGATCGACCGTCTGCTTCTGATAATCGACATCCTTGTAGCCGTAGTAGCCGCCGTAATCGGCGCCTGGCAGCAGTCCGCCGACCGACGAATAATAAGGCACACCGTAGATCGGCGTGTTGTCGTCCTTCTGATGGACATAGAGCAGCGTCAGGCTGGTCGGCCCGTCGATGCCGATGGTGACAGACGGCGCGATGCCCCAGCGCTCGTAGTGATCGAAGTCGCGGGCCGGAACGTCGTTCTCGTGGTACATGGCGTTGAGGCGGACGGCGACGAGGTCCGACAGGCGGAGGTTGCTGTCCACCGTGGCGCGATAATAATTGTCCGTGCCGATGCCCGCCTGAACGACGCTGAGGTCTTCGCCCTTCGGTCGCTTGGTGACGAGGTTGATCGTGCCCGAGATCGAGCCCGAGCCGCCGTACACCGAGTTGGCGCCGTTCACGACCTCGATCTGCTCGAGGTTGAACGTGTCCGAGCGGCTGTACTGCGCGCTGTCGCGCACGCCGTCGATCTGGAGATCGGTGTTGGCGCTTTGGCCGCGCAGGTTGATGCTGTCGCCGTAGCCGCCGCCGCCTTCACCGGCGCCGAAGGTGATGCCCGGAATGGTCGTCAGCGCCTCGCGCAGCGTCAGCAGGTTCTGCTGGCGGATGGTGGTGTTGCCGATGATCGTGATCGTCTGCGGCGTATCGAGGAGCGGCCGCACATATTTGGGGGACTCGGCCTTCTCGACCTTGATCTCCTCGTCGACGGCCGTGCTGGTGACGGTGACACCACCCAGTTTCTGCTGCTGTTCCTGCGCGTGCGCGGGCAGGGCGCTGGCGACGAAACCGACACAGGAAAGGGCCAAAAACGCTGGGCGCGTGCCAACGGCAAGAGATGTACGACTCGACATATGAAAAACCCCCGCAAGTTGTGTGCGAGGGGTTCGCTATTGAGAATGAATATCAGAGTCAATATCAGCGAGATAAATCAGCAACAATCGCGCAATGTTGCCCCAGGGCGTGTCCCGAGAAGCACAGCGGTACGAACGCTGGGGCCTTTCGATGGTCACAAAAAAAACGCGGGACTGCGAAAGCCCCGCGCTCGTTGTTGGGTCGAAGTTCGTGCCGGGGTTGTCCGCGGCGCTGTTTTCACGCTGATTCAACCTGAAACGATCGCGGTTTCGAGCAAGCTGCACGATCTCGGAATCGCGCAGCTTGCTCTGTCCCTTTGTTGGCGCATCGTCTTTTGCGTACGAAGCCCTAGAAATCGACCTTGGCGGATAGCCACAGGCGGCGCGGTTCCTGGTTGTTGATGTAGCGGTTCACGAAGGTGGCCGCACCCGTGCTGCTTGTTGCCGGTTGATAGTCCACGAAATCGGTGTTGAGCACGTTGTAGACCGTGGCGCTGAGCGTGAACGCATCGATCTGGAACGAGCCGCCGAGATGGAAAACCGCGTAGGACTTGTAGTCACCATACAGCGCCTTCGCATTGCCGGTCCCGGTGTCGGGCGTCCGGTAGCGGCGGCTGCGATACTCGCCGCGTAGCCACAGGTTCAGCATGTCGGTCGCCTGCCAGCGGGCTTGCCCGTTCAGCATATGCTTGGGCGTGTTCGTCAGCGGTTCACCCTTCGATGGGCCGCTGCGCTGTTCGCTGTCCGTATAGGTGTAGTTGCCCGACAGCGTCACCGACGGCACGGGTTCCCAGCGGATGGTGGCCTCGAAGCCTTCCGTGCGGGCCTTGTCGATGTTCACAGACTGACCGAAGGTCGCGACGGTCGGGTAAAAACCGACATCGACGCAGCCCGTCGTCTCATAATTTCCGGCCTCGTAGTCGACGGCGCTGACACCGAAGGCGCAGTTGTCGACCGGATCGTCGCTCGACGAGATCTTGTCGTCGTAGTCGTTGCGGAAAACCGTGAGGCTGGCGCGGAAATTCTCACGGTTGTCGTAGAAGACGGCGAGCTCGGTCGCGATGCTGGTTTCCGGGGTCAGGCCGGGCGTGCCGATCAGCGGCAGGCGCCCCTGGCTGCCGAAGCCATTGATGCCGGGCGCGAGCTGCTCGAGGCGCGGCGCCTTGTAGCCGGCGCTGACGCCGCCCTTCACGGTCCAGTTGTCGGTGGCGTTCCACACGGCGTAACCGCGCGGGCTGAAATGGCTGCCGAAGGTGGAATGGTCATCGTAGCGTCCGCCGACGGTGAGGGCGAAATTCTCGACGAGGCGCCATTCGTCCTCGGCGAAAAGTGACCACTGCTCGAAGGTGAACGGCGCGGATGCGACGCCGTCGATCATCTCCGCGTCCCAATACTGGCCGCCGAGCGTGAAGGTGTGGTTGGCGATCTGCGACGAGAACTTGGTGTCGAAGATCGTGCTGGTGCTTTCCAGCGTGCGCGGGCCGCCGCCCTTCACCGGGACCAGCGCCGGGATCAGGCGACCGAGCGTTTCGGTCACGTTATGCGACAGCGTGCTTTCCAGCGTGCCGAACGGCAGCCGCCAATTGTGGGCGAGGACATATTGCTCGCGTTTGAACTCCAGCACGTCCTCGTAGCCGCCGGCGACGGTATTCGTGCCCATCTGGGCCTTGGAATTGTCGTACCACTGGTCGGCGAAATCGATGTCGACCCACACGTCGTGATCGGCGTGCGGCGTGAGGTTGATGCGCCCGCCCGCCGACCAGATCCGGTTCTTGGTCGGGTTCGGGCCGAAGCCCGTAACGGGCGTCGGTACGCCCGCGAGGTTGAGATACGCGATCTCCGACTGCGCGCGCTCCGAATAGCTGCCGCGCAGCGCGACGCCGATCAGCGAGGGCACCAGCGGGCCGTTCAGATAGACGTTGCCGGCTTTGATGTCGCCGAAGTCGCGGTCGCCCTGAATGGTCGTGTGCCCGGTGATCGAGCCGCCCCAACGGTCGCCGATCTTGCGCGTGATGATGTTGACGACGCCGCCCATCGCGTCCGACCCGTACAGCGTCGACATCGGGCCGCGCACCACTTCCACGCGCTCGATCGCGGAGACCGGCGGCAGGAAGCTCGTGGCCGTCTCGTTGAAGCCGTTCGGCGTGACGCTGCCGGCCGTGTTCTGACGGCGGCCGTCGATCAGGATCAGCGTGTTCTCCGACCCCATGCCGCGGATGCTGATCTGCGCGCCGCCGCTCTTGCCGACGGAGTCGCCGACATCGACACCTTCGATGTTCTGCAGGATTTCCGTGATCGAGACGGCGCGGATGGTTTCGATTTCCTCGCGGCCGATCACGCTGATCGAGGCGGGCGCCTGCTCGATCTTCTGTTCAAAGCCTGCGGCAGTGACGACGATGGTATCGGCAACGACATTGTCGTCGGCCTCGTTCGCCAGGGCGGGCATGGCGGAAAGTGCAAGCGCACAAACAGAGACGCCGGACAGACGGCGTGAACGCGAAATCGACATCAAAACAACCCCCGGTAGTCAACAGAAGGGGCTTGTTATTGAGAGTGATTTGCAGAGTCAACGCTATTAGGAGTCAGTCGCAATAATTGAATTATCCAAGCGCCTCTGACATTTCGGCGAGTTCGAGCCAGCGATCTTCGCAGATGGCGAGGCGCGCACGGGCCGCGTCGAGCGCCGCCGAAATCCGCATGAAGCCGTCCGGATCGCGCGTGTAGAGCGCGGGGTTGGCGAGGCTTTCCTCGTGCAGGGCGATCTCGGCGTTCAGGGCCTCGATCTCGCCGGGAAGCAGGTCGAGCTCGCGCTGGTCCTTGTAGCTGAGCTTGGTGCGGGCGGTGCGCGGGGCTTCGGCGGCGGGGGCGCTGCTTGTCTTGGGGGCGATGCGCTGGGTGCGCTTCTTCTCCCAGTCGGCAAAGCCGCCCGCGACGACATCGGCGCGGCCGCTGCCGTCGAGGCCGACGACCATCGTGACGGTGCGGTCGAGGAAGTCGCGGTCGTGGCTGACGATGAGGACGG
>JAEULI010000136.1 GCA_016793845.1 Sphingosinicella sp. | reverse complement strand
CGCGCGCTGTTCATGAAGCACCTCGTCCACACGCTCAATCTCTGTGGAGAGGATCACGTCGGCATCGGCAGCGACCAGAGCATCACCCCCGTCGACATCTCCCCCGCCTACATGGATATCGTGCGCAAGACCGCCGAGGCGCGGCAGAAGGCCGGCATCGGCGCGCCCGGAGAAGGCGACGGCCCGATTGCGGTCCCCGATCTCAACAGCGCTCGTCGCATGGAAATCATCGCTGCCGAACTCGACCGCGCGAAATACCCTGCGCGTGTCATCGAAAAGGTCATCGGCGGAAACTTCGACCGGTTGTTCCGGGAAGTCTGGAAGGCCTGAAACGTTCAGGGCGGGGACCAGCCCCGCCCTGAGAGCGTTTTTCCTTACAGCGGCGAACCGCCCAGCTTGTAGGTCACCTGCAGGTAGAAGCTGCGGCCCACGCTGTCGAACCAGCTGATGTCGTAATACGGATAGGCCGAGTAGCTCGGATCCTTCACAGGGTTCTTGTCGAACACGTTCGTCACGGTGAACGACGCGCGGAGGTGATCCGTGAAGTCGTACTGCAGCGTCGTGTTGAACAGGTAGCTCGCCTTGATATAGGCGTCCTCGTCATAATTCGGCAGTTTGCCGAGCCGCTTGCCTTCCACCGTCCAGCGCAGATCGTCGAGTGACCACGTGATGCTGCCCGTCGTCTTGTCGCGCGGCATGTAATAGCCGCTGTCTTCGGCCAGCTTGTTGATCGCCGTATCACCCGGATACTGGCGGAACTTGTGGTCGAACACGTGCGTGTGGGAGAGCGAAAGCGAGAACTCGCCGAAGCTCGTCGGCAGGCGTCCGTGCAGCGCGATATCGATGCCGCTCGTCTTCTCGTGCGCGATGTTGATCGGGTTGACTGAAACCGCGTCGAGTTCACCTTCGCTTACACCGCCTGCGAAGCGGTGCACGCGGGCGATCGCGTCTTGGCAGGTCGGAGAGGCGATATCCACGGGCGTGCCGTTCATCGTCTCGCCGATCCGGCAATCGGCCTCGTCGCGCAGCAGCGAGTCGATGCTGAGATCCTGCACCTGGTTGGAAAGCGAGACGCGGAAATAGTCGACGGAGACGTCGAAATAGCGCGACGGTGCCCAGACGATACCGGCGTTCAGCGATTTGCTGGTTTCCGGCTTCAATTGGCGGTTGCCGTTGCGCTGCGCGACGATGCCCGAATCGGCGTAGCTGCAATCGCCGATGTCTTCGTCCGGCTCCTCGGTGCGGCACAAGTAATAGTCCGTTGCCGAGGGGTGGGTGTTGCCGGGTCCAGTGAACACATAGTGCAGGTCAGGCGCTCGGAAACCTGTGCCATAAGCGGCGCGCACCAGCAGCGTCGAAACGGGACGCAACTCCACGCCGCCGTTGTACGTGAACTTGCCGACGCCGTTGCCGGCGAAGCGGAAGTGATCGTAACGCCCGGCGGCCGAAACCTGCAGGAAGTCCGTCACCGGCGCGCGGAGCTCACCGCCGAGCGCCCAGTGCGTGCGCTTGCCGTGGCCGTCGCTGTCCTTCAGGCCGTAGTAGTAATCCGTCAACGCCAGCGGATCGGGGTTGAGGTCATAGCCCTGCTTCCCGAACTCGGCGATCGCCGCGAAACCGACCGGGCCCGCGGGCAGCGAGAACAGTTCGGTCGAAGAGACGGTGGCCGAAAGATTGTCCGTCCAGCTCTTCGGATTGTAGACGCTGTAAACGGCAATGCTGTCGTATTCCGCCTGCGTCAGCGGCGTGTAGAGACGTTCGGGATCGGCGTTGAAGACCGGGTAACCGCTGTCGTCGTCGATGCCGAGCTGTTCGCCGAGGAACAGTTCGTTGGCTCTGGCCGCGATGATCTGCGGGAACTTCACCTTCGCCTTGTATTCGCTGTGGTTGAACGAAACTTCGTAGGTCCACTTGTCGTCAAGGCTGCCCTTGATGCCCGGCGTGATGCTGAACGTCGTCTGCCGGTTGCGGGTCATCACGTTCGAAAAGCCGCCCGACTCTTCGGGTGTGAACTGGCGCGACCAGTCGTCGAGCACGCCGTCGAAGCTGTTGTAGAACGTCGTGTCGCTGCTGCCCGAAGAGTCCTGGAAGGCCCAGTTGAGCACGTCGGGCATCAGCGAAACCTTGCTGATGCCGAACTGTGCGTCGAGGAACAGTTCGGCGCTGTCCGAAAGCGTCAGGCCGGCGGAGGCAAAGCTGTTGAAGCCCTCGCGGCGCGAGATGATCGTGCCGTAACCGATCGAGGTGTTGCTGCCGCAGAAATAGCCGGGGCCGTAGTCTTCCAGATCGTCGTCATAAGGGCCGTAGCGTGGCCGCGACGCGTAATAGGTTGAACCATCGTTCAGATATGAAAGCGCTGCGCAGGTGTCCGCACCCGGATCCACATATTCGTCATTGTCGGGATCGTAACGCAGGAAAACGCGCCGGCCGAGAGGGGCGGCCGTCGTCGGGTTGTCGGCAGTGCTGTCCTGAATCTTGCGCTGATAGCCCCAGATCGGCTTCTGCAGCGTATATTCGATGCCGCCGACGATATGGAACGTCTCGTTCGACCAGCCGCTCGTCGCGCTGATCCGGTGCGAAGCGCCGCCGCCGCGATCGGTGAAGCCGTGGCGGTAATCCAGCGTGGTGCCGTCCGCGTTCTTCTTCAGTTCGAAGTTGATGACACCGGCGATCGCGTCCGATCCGTAAATGGCCGATGCGCTGCCGCTCAGCACCTCGACGCGCTCGATGAGGCCGAGCGGGATGTTCGAGATGTCGGTGAAGTTGCTGCGGCCCTGGAACGGCAGCGGGAAATCGGCGATGCGGCGGCCGTTCACCAGAACCAGCGTGTGGTTCGGGCCGAGGCCGCGCAGGTCAACCTGCTGCGCGCCGGGCGTGAAGCTGGCGCCGCTGAACGATTGCTGGCTCTGCGTCTCGCCGCCGTTCTGGGTGACGGCGCGCAGGATGTCCGGCACGCTCGTGTAGCCGTTCGCGCGGATGGCGTCGGCGTTGATGACGGTGATCGGCGCCGGGCCCTCCTGCTGGGTACGCGCGATGCGCGATCCGAGCACGATGATCGGCTCGTCGACCGGGTCCGTGTCGGTGGTTTGCGCCATGGCGGAGGTGGCAAGTGCGGGCAGGCAGCAGCCCAGCACCAGCAAGAGCTTCGTGCGGAGTCGGACGTTATTCATAGGGTTCCCCAGTTTCGGGCATCGCCCTCGCGGTCCTCTGACCGTGCCAGGAATGCCTCCTTGGCTTCCAGCAGAAGCCGCGAAAAATTTCAACACTCCGCTTGATAGAATAAGAACATTGTTCCCATGTGCGATCATTATGTAACATAACGCTCTCACATTGTGTTTTTCGCAGGAGGGTCGGCCGGGTGCTAAGATCGGGATTGTCAAAAGGGCTGCTTTCGGCGCTGATCGGGCTGTTCTTCGTGGTGTCGCCGGCGTTCGCGAAGGGGCGCTATAGCCACTATGTGCTCGGCGATCTCACCGCGGCCACGCCGTCTCCCGTCTCCGGCGGGCTTCTGCTGATGGGCGGTGGAGACCGCAATCATGATTCCATGCGCTGGTTCTTCGGCAAGGCCGGGAAGGGCCATATCGTCATCCTGCGCGCGTCGCTGGGGCCGGAGATCGGCAAGGAGTTCTACAACGAGCTTGGCGGCATCACGTCTGCCGAGACCTTCGTCTTCAAGGATCGCGCGGCCGCTGCGGACCCGAAGATCCTCGCCAGCCTGAAGCGTGCGGACGGCATCTTCATCGCCGGCGGCGATCAGTCCCGCTACGTGCGCTACTGGAAGGGCACCGAGGTCGAGGACATTCTGAACGCGCACGTCGCGGCCGGAAAGCCGCTTGCCGGAACGAGTGCCGGCCTCGCCATGCTCGGCGAGCATCTTTACAGCGCGGCCGTCGGCAGCATCAAAAGCCACGAGGCGCTCGCAGACCCCTTCGGCGCTGCCAACACGATCGAAGGCGATTTCCTGAACCTGTCGCTGCTGAAGGGCGTCGTCACCGACACGCATTTCAAGGAGCGCAACCGGCTCGGGCGCCTGTTCGCCTTCCTCGCGAAGGCGCAGGCCGGCCGCGCTGCCGATCTGCCGCCGATGCTCGGTCTCGGCGTCGATGAAAGCGCCGCGCTCGCGGTGGAGCCCGATGGCAGCGGCCGCATCTATGCGACCGCGCCCGATGGCGGCGCATGGCTTGTGGACGGCACTGCGCTGCGCGATCTTCCCACCACAGGCCCGCTCGTAGCGCCCCGCATCCGCGTGGTTGGCATCGGCGCCGGCTCGGTCGTGCACCTGCCTTCGGGCGAGGTGGAGAACCCCATTTTCACGCGCGCGTACGCCGCGCATGGCGGCAAGATCAGCGAAGTGCCGCTCTGGTCGCTCGCCATCCATGGCGGCGCTGGGGTCATCGATCGCGGTGCGTTGACGCCGGAGAAGGACAAGGCCTACCGCGCCGGGCTGGACGCGGCGCTGCAGGCGGGCGGCGCGATCCTCGGCAAGGGTGGAACGGCGCTCGATGCCGTTGCCGCCACGGTGCGCGTGCTTGAAGACAATCCGCTGTTCAACGCGGGTCGCGGCGCGGTCTTCACCGCGGAGGGCCGCAACGAGCTCGACGCCTCCATCATGGACGGCCGGACCTTGAAGGCGGGCGCCGTCGCAGGCGTCACGCGCACGCGCCACCCGATCGATCTCGCGCGCGCCGTGATGGAGCGCACGCCCCATGTCATGCTCGCCGGCCCGGGCGCGGACCGCTTCTCTGCCGAGCAGGGCCTCGAGCAGGTTGATCCGTCGTGGTTCCGTACCGAAGAACGCTGGCAGCAGTTCCAGGCCTGGAAGGGCCGCCAGCAGGCGGCCGCGCTCGATCCTACGCACCTCTTCGGCACGGTCGGCGCCGTGGCGCTCGATGTTGCGGGCAACCTCGCGGCGGCGACCTCCACCGGTGGCATGACCGGAAAGCGCTGGGGCCGTGTCGGCGATTCCCCGATCATCGGCGCGGGCACCTATGCGCGGAACGGCCAGTGCGCGGTCTCCGCGACGGGCTCCGGCGAATACTTCATCCGCGAAAGCGCGGCGCGGCAGGTGTGCGACCGCGTGGCGTGGCGCGGGGAGAGCCTCTCCGACGCTGCGAAGGCGACGATCGCCGCCGTCGGCGCGATCGGCGGAGACGGCGGCCTCATCGCGATGGGCTCCGACGGCCGCCCGGCGTTCGCCATCAACGACCTCGGCATGTACCGCGGCCGCATGGCGGCGGGCGGCGCCCCGGAAACGGCCATCTACGCCGACGAAACCCTGAAGGACTGACGCCGCCGGCGCCCGCGTCACGGCGCGTCTCGCCCTTGGCGGCGCCCTTTATGCGAAGATGGTGGAGCTGGTCGGCCGACTCCACAAGGCCGACGCCCCGATCGTGGCGGGCACGGACGGCTGGGGGATCGCGCTCATCCGCGAACTCGAAATCGATCAGCAGGCCGGCTTCACCCCCTACGCGCTGCAAAGCGCAACCATCGTCCGCGTACGCGTGGTGGGTGCCGACACGCGCACCGGATCGATCGCGGTGGGCAAGGAAGCGGACATAGTGCTGGTGGACGGCGCCCCCTCAACCGAGCTCGGCGCGCTCCGTCGCGTGATGACAGTTGTCAGCGATGGCTACGTGATGGATGCTGCGGAATTGCGGAAGGCGGCGGGGTTTAGGGGGGGGCGCCGAAGTAGGGTAGTGCCGTGGCAGGGAAGGTCACATCGCCATCAGCTTGCTACACGACGTGGTCGAGTGTGTCCTGCCCCTTCCTGCAGCGGTGGGCGGTGTCCATTGTGGTACTAGACATATAGGGCGTATTCTGAGAGGTATTTGAATATTACCTTGCCATAGTTCGAAACAGGCAATGTATTACCTCCTTGCCGGCCAGATATTGATCCTTAATTTCCAAGTAGTTAGTCGTGTTGGGCAAGGTTCCTTCGTGAACGAACTGATGTCTCCACGTTATGACATTATTGTAAGCTGTTTTAGGGCTTTTCGAATGAGTTCTAATGTATCTGTTTTCAACATTTTCAAGATTTCGTTCAAATCTATTTAGATATTTTGTGCCAAACATTTTAACATGTTCGTCCTTTAATTCTTTAAGCTTTATGCGCCCATTCATTCGGGAGAATTTTGCGCGGGTAACACTTCCAAGAATAACGTGTTTCTTCTCAGCAAACTCATAGAATATGTCTTTGATGGCCAGTTCATAGGCCGTTACAGCCGAGGTCGCAATGAAGCCAGTATAGCGAGCCTCTACAAAGGGATCCTCTATTCTAGACATCAAAGGGTCTACATGTGCAAGGTAGTCTTCGACAAGAGTAAAGCGATCACCGTAGGCCATCATGAAATCAGGTATTTGTATGCCAAAGTTAGTCGCGACTCAACTTCTTTAGGGTCGCTGGTGTTGAAGAATATTGCTTTACGATAATCGTCGTCAGCCATCAGTTTTACGAATCGAGCTTTGAGATCTTTTGGTATCTTCGTTGAATGGCGGATTAAAATTGCCATAACAGAGTCCATCGCTGCGAGATTCAAGGGGCCGCGAACATGGAAGGGCTTGGGGTCTATTTGTTGAACGATAATCTCAGTCACAGAGGCAAAGCGCGTCACAAAATTCTCGATTTTGTCTGCGCTATTGCTTTTTGTGTGGAGCTTCATCTGCTGATTTAGAAACTCCTTCATGGGCTTCTCGTAGTCATCCCCGCGTTCGGTCATCGCGAATATGCGGAGGATCATTTCAACGTCACGCTGGTGCTTGTCGATCCGTTGACGGGACAGGATTGTACGCCAATCCGCGTCTTCGTTGAGCTCGTGAAGTTCGTCCACGAGCGTGCCGTGAAATACGCAGTTGCGTATCTCCTGCGGTCGTAGGGGCGTGCCGCCCGTATTCAGGCGTTCGAAGATATGGAACATGCTAGTGCTCTGGTTGGCTGGTGCAAGCTGTTTGATGTTCACCGCACGTAGAACCGCGCTTTTCAGTTTGCGTTGCTCTTGCTCACTTAGATCGACGAACTTTTTCCCGGCGTATGGGCTTCCTTTGGATAGTCCCGTAAGCCGGAATACTGCGCGCCGTCCTTGCATGTTCTCGGGGCCGAAGTAACCCTCAAAGAAGTAGATGATGCTCATAATTCTCTGTTGGCCATCTATCACGAGATTCTTGTTCTCGCTATCGATGTAAAAGAATACCTGAGGTACAGGCAGTCCCAGTAGAAAACTTTCTATTAGAAGGCTGGATTGCTTGATGTTCCAAACGAAATTGCGTTGAAACGAGGGGATAGTTATATCCCTGTCCCGCCACATATCATGAATGACGGAAAGTGTCAGATCAGATGGATAGGTCGCGATATCGAACTCTACATGTGTGCCAATTTCTTCCTCTTCTGCTTCCTCGTCGACCTCAATCTCGTCGTCTAAATCTCTGATCATACTCGCCCCCTAATCGAAGGTACAATAGCGAGGAAGTCATTGTTCTGCCAAGGGCAAACTGAGTTGAAAAATATCTGCGAGGATGAGGCCAATTGATTGACGAAGTGACCTACTGCAGCTTGTTAAATTGAAACGTATCACAACGGGCCGTGCTCGTACCGCACCCTGTGCGTCGGCGGTTCGGCTGGCGCATCTTGCGTTGGGAAGCAGTCCGACTGCTGTGGGCTGGTAACGACTGCCGTGGTGGAGCATGCGAAAATCGAAAATTACCACCGCCCCCCACCATCCAATCTTCGTTCCTCCCGCTCCCTCTCCAATCTCTCCACATAAACCGCCCGCCCATATTCGGTCGCCGTCGTGTGCCCGTATTTGTCCGGCCGCGTGGCGCGCAGCAGGAACATCAGCAGGCGGTCATTGTAGCGGCGCTTCTTGCCCACCGTGTTGCCGTCGCGGTCGAGCACGTCCTCCTCGGTGCCATTGAGTGCCCGCTCCATCGCCACGCGTTCCAGGTCCAGCGCCGAATATTTCAGCGCCGCGTCCCATGCGGCGCGGAAGCTTTCGGATCGTTCGCGCAGCTTGTAGGCGCCCGAGGAGGCCTTGCCCGCGGCGCGCGCCGCCGTTTCCACGCACGCGGTTTCGCGCAGCGCGTCGATGAAGGCGATCTGCCGCGCCGTCGTCCAGCCGTCGTGGCGCAGCGGCCGGCCCGCCGTGTCGCGTTCGAAAACGCTCTGCGTGGCGGCGGTGCCCGGCAACTCTGCGAGCGCGGGCGGGGGAGGGGGCAGGTTCGTCGGCAGCCCGGCCGCCTCCATCATCGCCAGAAGCTGCGCCTCGCCGCCCGCATCCTCGGCAAGCCCCTCCCACAGCACCGCCGCCGCCCTCTCGAGATCGAAGGGACGCGTTGCGCGCTCGATGGCGTAGGCGATGTCCGGCATGCGCTTGATATTGTCGCTCATTTCAAATGAATAACCAAAAAGGTTATTAATAGGAAAGATAATTGTTTGTTTGGGTTCTTCGAGGGTGCGTGGCTCTCACTTACCTTAGTGTAAATTAGGTTGCGCTCGGGCCTCTTTTGCGTATCCTCACTCCGCATTTTGCGCGCGGAAGGGAGAGTCGCGCGCTTCGCTGCGGTGTGCGTGCGGGCGTACTGTGGGAGGCGCGCCCGCCGCACACGATTGCTGAAAATTGGCCGCCGGAAAACGGACCTTGGGAGCATTGCCATGAACGCGCCGGTTCATCCGCAGGAGTTTCGCACCGATGACGGCTCGACGCCGGCGCAGCGTTTCGCGCGGCTTCGCGATACGGGCTATGCCGATCTCGCGCATCTGCCGGGCGAATTGCCGGGCTCGCGGCTTGGCGGGGTCATGCGCACGCTGCGGTTCCTCAAGGATCCGCTCGGCATGGTGCGCGATCAGATGGATCGCTATGGGCTGGTCTATCGCACGCCGAACATCGGCGGCGGCTGGCAGGTGACGCTGATCGGGCCGGAGGCGAACGAGCGCGTCTTCATGGACCGCGACAAGACCTTTTCGTCGGAGCAGGGCTGGAATCCCATTCTCGATTACGTGTTCCCGCGCGGCGTGATGCTCATGGATTTCGAGGAGCATCGCGTTCACAGGAAGACGCTTTCGGTCGCCTTCAAGCCCGCGCCGATGCAGAATTACCTGGGCGCGCTGCAGGAGGGGATCGCCGCGCGCGTCGCGAAGTGGCCGGAGGATGTGAAATTCTATCCGGCGATCAAGCAGCTCACGCTCGATCTTGCCGCCACCTCGTTCCTCGGCATTCCGTGGGGGCCGGAGGCGGATCGGATCAACACGAGCTTCGTCGATATGGTCGCCGCGTCGGTCGGCATCGTGCGGAGGCCCTTGCCGTTTACGGCGATGGCGCGCGGGGTGAAGGGCCGCGCGTTCATGTGCGACTTCTTCGGGCGCGAGATTCCGAAGCGCCGCGGCGCGGCGGGCGACGACATCTTCACGCAGATCTGCAATGCCGAGCACGAGGACGAGGCGACCGGCCAGACACGGCTGCTCACCGATCAGGAAATCATCGATCACATGAATTTCCTGATGATGGCGGCGCACGACACGCTCACCTCCTCGCTCACCTCCACCGTTTATTATCTGGGGTCGTCGCCCGCGTGGCAGGAGGTGCTGCGCGACGAGGTGTGCGGCGTGCGCGCCGAGTTCGGGGACCGGATTCCCTATGGGGAACTGGATCGGTTCGAGAAGACCGAGTGGGCCTTCAAGGAAGCGATGCGGCTGAACGCGCCCGTGCCCGCGCTGCCGCGCCGGGCGCTCAAGGATTTCACGTTCGGGAACCACACGATCCCGGCGGGCACCCACATCGGGGTCAACCCGATGATGACCCACCGTCTCCCCGATCTCTGGCCCGATCCGGACCGGTTCGATCCGTCGCGATTTTCTCCTGAAAATTCAAAGGGTCGGCACAAATACGCCTGGGTGCCCTTCGGCGGCGGCGGGCACATGTGTCTTGGTCTCCACTTCGCCTACATGCAGGCGAAGGCCTTCATGTTCGAGCTGCTGGAGGGGCGCCGCATCGTGCTCCGCGAAGGCTATGAGGCGGACTTCGCCATGTTCCCCATGCCCAGACCCCGCGACGGCCTGCCGCTCAGGCTTGAGAGGATCTGACCGGCAGCGCCGTCGTGCTCTTGATCTCCGAGAGCGCCATGGACGAGGTGATCTCCTGCACGCCCGGCAGCCGCGAAAGCTTCTCGAAGAACAGCTTCTCGTAAGCCTCGATGTCCGTCGTCACGATCCGCAGCAGGAAGTCCGTCGTGCCCATCAGCACGTAGCATTCCTGGATCTCCTCGATCTCCCGCACCGTCGCCTCGAACTCCGCCATGTGCGCGCGGCCGTGCGCGGAGAGCTTCACGTTGGCGAAGACCTGCGCGCCAAGCCCCACCTTGCGCCTGTCGAGCAGCGCCACGCGCTTCCGGATGATGCCTGCCTCCTCCATCGCCGCGATGCGTCGCCAGCAGGGCGATTGCGAGAGGCCCACGCGCTCCGCGATCTCCGCGGTGGAGAGGCTGCAATCCTCCTGCAGCACGCGAAGGATTTTCCGGTCGAAATCGTCAAGCTGCATAAATTAGTCTTTGCAAAATTGGATTCCATGATTTTTATGCACGAAATCGGTTAATGCTCAATCGGTTTGCATCCCTTTTTCTCTGCGTACGTGCGAAAAGTGCGCCGCAATCTTGAAAAAGGAACGTCATGTCCACCGCTCTTGCTGCCGCCGCGCCCACCGTTTCCGGGCCGCACCTCGCTTATGTGAGCCGGAGCGCGCATTTCGAGATTATTGCGAACGTCGATCCGCATATCAGTTTGAGAATGCTGAACTATTTTGCGCAGCGCGACCTCGTGCCCTCGGTCTTCCGTTCGCGCCGTGTCCGCGAAAAGCTGGAAATGCGCATCGTCGTCCCCGGCCTATCCGAGCATGATGCCTCGGTCATCGCCGACAAGATGCGCGGCCAGTTCGCTGTCGCCGCGGTGACGCTGGAAATGGTCGTCGGCGCCTAGTTGACGAAGTCGCCGATGTCCTCGCCGTAGACGCGGTAGGACATCATCGTCACGGTTTCCTTGAGGCCGGGCACTTTGTGCAGCTTTTCCTGCACGAAGTCCTCGATCTCGGGAAGGTCGCCGAAGCCCACCTTGATGAGCAGGTCATACTCGCCCGTCACCGAATACACCTCGGCGACCTCTTCCATCTCGGCGATGCGGTTGCCGACGCTCGCGGCGTGGCCGAGGTCGCATTTGGCGAGGACGAACAGGCGGTACATCAGGCTTCCTTCCGGCTGGCGGCGGCGATCAGGCTCTGCCGTACGCCATAAGCGAGATAGACGCCCGCGCCAATCAGGTTCCAGACGAGGAATCTGAGCTGCGTCTTGTCCGGCAGGCTGACGAACAGATAAAGGCAGCCGCCGATGGCGATGAGCGCGACCGGCAGATGGAAGGGCACGCGGAACTGCCGCTTTGCGTTCGGTGCGCGGCGGCGCAGCACGATGAGGCTGATGCCGATCGCGGTGAACGCGGCGAGCGTGCCCGTGTTGGCAAGCTCGGCGATCTCGCCGAGCGGCAGTAGGCCCGCGATGATGCTCACGACGACGGCGGTGACCATGGTCATCAGGATCGGCGTTCCGGTGCGGGCGTTCACGTGTGACAGTCGCTCGGGGAGCAGACCATCGCGTGCGATGGCGAAGAAAATACGACTCTGGCCATACATGAAGGCGAGCAGCACGGTCGGCATCGCAACAATGGCGCCTGCGCCGATCAGCTGCGCCGCGACCGGCCAATCGAGCGCGCGCAGCACGTGCGCGAGCGGCTCGCTGCTGGCCGAAAATTCGGCGACCGGCATCGCACCGATCGCCGCCGCCGCAACGGCCATATAGACGACCGTGCAGATCAGCATGGAACCGATGATACCGATGGTGAGGTCTCGCGAAGGGTCCTTCGCTTCTTCGGCGGCCGTCGAGACCGCGTCGAACCCGTAGAAGGCAAAGAAGATCAGCGCCGCGCCCGCCATCACGCCGACCGTGTTACCGCCGATCTCTTCGGAGCCCCAGCCGTAGGGCGCAAAGGGTTCGAGGTTGGCGGAATCGAATGCGGGCAGCGCAAGGACGATGAAAAGCGCCAGCGCCGACATCTTGAGCAGCACGAGCAGCGTGTTGACGAACGCGCTCTCCCGCGTTCCGAGCGCAAGCAGCCCCGCGACAGCCATGGTGATGACGACGGCGGGTACGTTGAGGATGCCGCCCGCGTGCGGCCCGGCTGCGAATTCATGGGGGATCGTGACACCCCAGCTGTTCAGGAAGCCGACCGCGTAGCCCGACCAGCCCACTGCGACCGCCGCGCAGACCACGGTGTATTCAAGCACGAGGCTCCACCCGACGATCCACGCCACGGGCTCGTTCAGGGCGACATAGGAATAGCTGTAGGCGCTGCCTGCGGCCGGCATCATCGTGGCAAGCTCCGCATAGGCGAGGGCGGCGCAGGCGCAGACCAGCCCGGCAATCGCGAACGAGACGATTACGGCTGGGCCTGCCTTGCCCGCACCGATGCCGATCAGCGTGTAAATACCCGTACCGACGATGGCGCCGACACCCAGCGCAATGAGATGGGGCCAGGTAAGGGTGCGCCTGAGCGCGCGGTTCCCGGAATAGTTCTGCCAGTCGTCAAGGCCCTTGCGACGCCCGAAGATGCTCCCTGCCACGCCCCATGTCCCCCTAGCCGTGCCGATGCGGGCACATTGGCACGCGGCAGGAAGAGGGGGAAGCCCGCCCCCTTGCCGCATCTCAAAAAAGCGGGAAGGAGGCGGGGGAGGGTAAGTTTACGAAGCCGCTTTGGTGCGGCGACGGCGGCGTACCGCCACGAGCCCGGCGAGGCCGAGGCCGAACAGCCCCATCACGGCGGGTTCGCTGACGACATTGAGTGCGTAGATGGCGAGGTTGCCGGTTTCTTCGTCGGCGACGGCGAGGAATGACTTGCCGTCACGCGTGAAGAAGCTGAGCCCTTCAGGTCGCCCGAGCAGGTCGGAAATGATCGCGCCGAGATACTTCGGCGCGACGCCGAGGCCAAAGTCGGTGATGTCGAACGCCAACACGGAGCCCAGGCTGCTGCCGTTGGAACGCTCGAGGCCCACGAAGAGCACCATGCGGCCATCGACGATGCCGATCTCGATCCCCTCGGGTTCCGGACCTTTGTTGTCGCTGCGGCCGTCATCGACCGCGTCCGGGAAGCGCGCGGCCATGATCTGTTCGATAACGTCGCCGCTGTCGAACACGCGGTTGCCGTTCTCGTCGAGGATCGAGAAGCTCCGGCCGCCGAATGCGAAGAGCTTCGCGTCCGCCGGACCTTCGGCGCCCAGCGTGCTTGTCACGCCGAGCCGGTTGAAGACGCCGTAGTCGCCGAGCGTGCTGGCGCGCACTTCTTCGACAAGACCATCCCATTCGCGGGCATCGCCTTCGTCGGCGGTGACGAAATAGGTCTTTCCGTTGGAGGTGAAGCTCTTGATCGCGTCGGGCAGGTAGAGGCCGTAAAGGCCTTCCAAGCTCTGCAGATTGCCCTTGATCCCGTCACGGTCGGATGGGTCCATGCGGTTGGCGCCGGGCGCATAGCTCTTGAAGCCGAGCGGAATGATATCGGTGACGACCGGCTCGGCACTCGTGAGATCGACGACCGCGATGGCGTTGTTTTCCTGAAGCGTCACGAAGGCGCTTTTGCCGTCCGGCGAGAACGCCGTGTATTCGGGCTCGAGATCCTGCGCGACAGAAGCGCCCGGCCCGAAAATGCGCACGCCCTTCGCCTGAAGGTCAGACTTCATGGCGTTGAAGGCGCCGAAGCCTGCGGTTTTCACGGTGCCGGCGGCGAGGTCGATATAGCTGATCGAGCCTTCCGGATCGACGCTGTCGGGCTTCCCATAGCTCGACGGCTCGCCTTCGTTCGCGACGAGCAGCCGTGTGCCGTCTGCCGAGAAGCTTACCTGATCGGGAAGCGCACCTACGGTGTACGACTGCGGCGCGGCGCTGAGATTGGCGAGATCATAGACGAGAACACGGCCCGGATCGGTCTTGTTCGCGGCCTGGATCGCAACGGCGACCTTGCCGCCGCCCACCGCGACGCTGTTTGCCGCGCCGCCCGCGAAATAGCTGTGCGTGTCGAGTGCGCCGATCTCGGCGCTCGTTTTCGCGTCGACGATCTTCACGAAGGCGGTGTCGCCATTGAGGCCGACGACGAACAGGCGGTCGCCGCTCGCGTCATAGGCCGGGATTTCGGAGGCGTCGCCGAGCGTGACGCTGGTCGTGCCGCGCACCTTGAGGGCGGCGGCGTTGGCAGGCAGGACGGCGGTTGCGGCGAGCAGGCCGGTGAGAACGGAAAGCGTGCGCATAGAATGAAGACCCCTTGTTAACCATTTGCCGGGGTCGGCTATGAGGCGCATTTTTCGGGCGAGTCGAGCCGCTCACATAAAGTTCACGCAGCTGTCACGGCACGGAAACGAACGCTGCCCGATGTGTCGGACAGGCTTACAAAACGCGGAGTTTTTTGCCCTCGCGGATCACGCTCACTGCAAGCGAACAAGTCCGCCTTCGGAAGACACGCCTGCGATTCGCCGTTGGTCCCAGAATTTTTCGGCGATTCGGATATAGGCGTCGGCGATGCGGCTGTGCATTGCGCGCTTTTCCGGCGACACTGCGGCGCGGGCGAGGCGCCAGTGCTCGTCGGCGCGGCGCAGGTGATATTCGAAATCGCTCGGGATCAACGCCGTTCCCCCCATTTGTGCCGTCTTTTCAGCAGGGCTTTTTCCGCTCCCTGACCGTTGCTGTCTTTGATCTTCGTCAAACCCGGAGGCGGAGGCGTTTCATCTTCGCCGGACATTTTTGACGCTGCTTTGACCCGCTTCTCACGCGGCGGTCACGCTCGTGGGCGATAAGGGGCCATCGCGAGGCGGACATGTTCCCCCAGCCCTTCCTCCCCGGTGTCCCCTCGCGAGCCCTACAGCACAGGAGTTCCCCCAAATGTTTTATGTCAGAAGCGCGGCGATCGCGTTGGCGGTGGCCGCAACGGTCGGTCTCGTCAGCGCGTCTTCGCGCGCCGAACCGGTGTCGGTCGCGGTCAGCTTCGCGGATCTCGATCTCACGACGCTCGCGGGAGAGCGTGCCCTGCGCGAGCGCGTGTCGGGCGCGGTTCTCACCGCCTGCGGCACGCGGCCGAGCGCCGAGGTGGTGATGGAAATGGTTCGCCGCGCGTGCATCCGCAACACGGCGGTCACCGCCGAGGCGCACGTCGACGCAGTGATTTCAGGCTCGCGCAGCCTTGCGCGCGCAGAGCCCAGGCTTCCCGGCACCGCCCATTAGTGTGCCGAGCGGGGGAAGGGGCGGCCTGGAGACCCCCGGGGCCGCCCCTTTTTCGTGCCCCTGGTTTTGTTCCGGGTCTCTTTGAACCGGCACAACTCTAGAATATCTTCTGTTTGCCGTTATTTCCGAGCCGGCAGGTGATTCCACCTGCCTCGAAATCACTCTAGAAGCCGATGCGGGCCGACACGCCGTAGAAGCGCGGCAGTGCAGGATAGGCCGCGATCGTGCCCGGCTGTTCCGGCACCGCGAACGTGCCGATGTGGTAGTATTTGTCGAACAGGTTCTCGACGAAGAGCTCCAGCCGCCATTTGTCGTCCGCCGATGCGACACCGATGCGTGCGTTGACGACGGCGAAGCTTTCGTTGTCGGCGATGCCGCGGCTTTGCGAACTCGTCACCTGCTCGCTCTGGAAGCGGAAGTCGGCGTGGACGAGTGCGTTCAGCGTGTCGCTGAGCGGCGGCGTCCAGGTCGCGGCGCCGGTGATCGTGTGGCGCGGGATCAGCGCGATCTGCTTGCCGGCCTCGAACTCGAGCGGCGTGCCGATGAGGTTGCTGCCATCCTTGATCTTCGCGTCGACGAGGCTGTAGCCGAGCTGCAAGGTGAGATCACGCGCCGGGCGAATGGTGCTTTCCGCCTCGACGCCCTTCGACACCGTCTTCTCGACGTTCATCGTGACGAAGCTGTTCCCTGAGAACACCAGCTGCTGGTAGTTCGAGAAGTCCTGATAGAAAGCGGCGACGTTCAGCGTGAACGCGCGGCCCCATTGCGATTTAAAGCCGACTTCCCATGAATCGACCTTCTCGCTGTCGAACTCCAGATCCTCGATCTGCCCGCCGTCGCCGCCGAGGATGACCGAGTCGAATCCGCCGCGATCGAGGTTGTAGCCGCCTGACTTGTAGCCGCGATCGTATCCGCCGTAGAGCATGAAGTCCGGCGTTACCGCATAGGCAAGCTTCGCCGTGCCGGTAAATTCGTTCTCGCTGCGGCTGCCGTGGTAGAGCCCGTTGAACTCGGGGTTCGTCGTCGGGTTGCAGGTGAGCAGAATGGCGTCCGGCGCCATCGCCGCGAGCGCGCCCGTCAGGATCGCCGTCGAGGGATCGAGATAGAAGTCGCACGTCGGCGAAACCGCATTGAGGTTCGCGTTGATCGTCTTCTTCTCGTGGTTCCAGCGCAGGCCGAGCGTCAGCTTCAGAGCGTCAGTGATCTCGAAGACGTTGTGCGTGAAGAGGGCGAGCGCCTCGGTCTTCACGCGGTAGCGATCGTTGATCTGTCCGTCGCCCTCGCTGCCGCCCGGCAGCGGAGAATTCAGCAGCGCGAACAGCGCAGGATCGCCCGCGGCGGCCGCTGCCAGCGTGGGGTCGAGCGCCATCAGCACCTGCCCGAATTCCGGAACGGCAGGGCCGAACGTATCGAACAGTTCAAAGCCGCTCGGCGCGAACAGCGCGTCGCTGTAGAAATTCGCCTGCGTGCCGAAACGCACGCGGTCGGTCAGCGTCAGTTTCTCATTGAGGTAGAAGCCGCCCACCAGCCAGTCGAGGCGATCACCCAGGGCCGAGCCCTGCAGACGGATTTCCTGCGTGAAGTCGCGCAGGCCTGGCTTGTACCCTTCGCGATAGGCGCGATCGAGGCCGGAGAAATCAATGTCCTGGTTGCGGCGCACGTCCCAGTTGCGCCACGCCGTGATCGAGGTCAGCGTCACGGCTTCGAAGTCATAGGTGACTTCGGCGGAAACGCCCCACTCTTCAACGGCTTCGTCATAGCTCCGGCCCGGCGTCGCCGCCGTGCGGCGCTCGGAGGGCTTGCCCGTGTAGATGCCGGTGACGCCCGCGAGCGAAGCACCGAGCTGAATGGCCGGTGCCGTCGGGCCCTCGACGACGTTCACGGCGCCGCAGCACTGTTCGTCGGTCTTCGAATAGTCCGCGATGAAGCGGATCTTCAGGTCTTCCTTCTCGACGAGCGCCTGCCCGCGCAGCGTGTAGCGGTCGAGATTGTTGAAGCGGCGATCCGAGTTCACGTCGCGGATGTAGCCGTCCCGCTCGCGGTAGATGCCGTCAAGCCGCAGCGCCACCGTGTCCGTGACCCCGCCGGTGATACCGCCCTTCAGTGAGATCGCATCGTAATTGCCGTAGCTCACCTCGGCATAGCCGCCGAGATCGAACGACGGGCCTTCGGTGATGATGCTGAGCGCACCCGCCGACGTGTTGCGGCCGAACAGCGTGCCCTGCGGGCCGCGCATCACTTCAACACGGTCGATCGGCGGAAGCTCGGCAAGCGCAAGGCCGGCGCGGGCGCGGTAAACGCCGTCGATGAACACGCCCACGGCAGGCTCGAAGCCGGGGTTGTCGCCCGCCGTGCCGATGCCGCGGATGGAGAGTGAGGTGCCGGTCGCGGCCGATTGGCCGGTGAAGACCTCAAGGCTGGAGCTTAGCTGCTCGAAGCCGCGAATGTCGGTGACGCCCGCGTTGTTGATGAGATCGCCGCTGATCGCGGTGACGGCGATCGGCACGTCCTGCACGGTCTCCGCGCGGCGCGTGGCGGTGATGACGATTTCGTTGGCGCTGAGATCGTCCTCGACAGCGGCAGTCTGAACGTCCTGGGCGAAAGCGGGGGCGGCGAGGGCGCAGCACGCGGCACCCAGCAAGAGCGAACGCTTCACAAATGGTCTCCTGAACGACTGGGGTGGATGTCCCAACATTGTTTCGTTTGGTTAATCACACCGAATGGTTAAGGCTTTCTCTCGCACGCGGGCGGAGCGCCGAAGGGACGGGGCTGCGATACGATCGTAAAAATATCCGCAAGCCTGACAGTGCGTCGAAAACCCGCCCGGAATTGGCCTATTCGAGCGAAAGTTCCATGCGGACCACGCTATCCTTGGCCTTTGCGGCCTGCCGTGTCGAAAGGAACACACGTGCTGGATCAATTGCGACGTCGGCGAGCAGCGCATCGCGCACGGCCTCGGCACGGATCCTGCCAAGCGCGGCGAGTTCGGCATCCGTCGGCAGGAACTTGGGCCGCAGCGTGTCGGCCATCAGCGCGGCTTCGCGGTTCCTGCGTGCATCGCGTTCGCTGATGCCGTCCTTCTCGGCCGCCGTACTGTCGGCGGCGCTCTCCGTGTCGGACGTTTCCGGGAAGTCCGGGCTGCTGCCGAGCTTTGCCTTGTAGAGGTCTTTCAGCCGGTCGTGGCGCTTGTCGGGCGTCAGTGCGGCAAGATCGGGGGATTCGCCCTTCTTGATTTCCCGCGCCATCGCGGCTTCGGCCATGCGCTGGTCGGCGATTGCGATGGCGTCGGCCTCGATGCCGGGGCTCGCCGGAATGTCGAGCTTGAGCGCGGGGCGATCGGCGAGCCCCTTGGCGAGCGCGGAGAGATTCTTGCCCGCACTTTCGGGCAGCGCGGCGGAGCCCGGCACGAAATCGACGAACTGCGCCTCCTCGGCACCGGCGAACAGCGATCCGATGAAGCGGAAGGGCGCGGTGACGATCTTTTCCAGGATATTGCCGATGATCTTCCAGATGATCGGCCCGAGCCGGAACTGCGGATCGTCGAGCGATCCGGTGATCGGCACTTCAAGATCGATCACGCCGTTCTTGTCCTTCAGCAGCGAGGTGGCGAGCCGGATCGGCATCGGCACCTTTTCCTTGCTGTCGGTCGCCTCGCCCCATTCGAGCTGGTCGATAATCACGTGGTGGTCGGCTTCGAGCGCGCGGTTGTCGATGCGGTAGCCAAGCTCCGTCGTCAGCTTGCCGCGCGCGATCGCATAGCCCGCATAGCGCCCCGAATAGGGGTTGAAGACCGGCAGTTCGATATTGCGGAACGCCATCTTCACATCGGTCTTGCGATCGTAGGCGAGGAGGTTGGCGCGGCCCGCGATCTTCACCGGCGAGAAACGGTTGATGACATGCCCGTCGAGGTCGATCTCGGCGACCGCGCCCGGCATGTTCGAAATGCCGGTCACGCGCCCGCGCAAGGCCTCGATCCGCGCCTCGAAGTTCGGCTGAATCGAATAGTCGGCGAAGCTCATCGTGCCGCTGTCGATGTCGAGCCGCTTCACGAACACGGGCATCGCGGGCGCTGCCTGCGGGGCGGCGAGCGCCGCCTGTGCTGCGGCGGCCTTCGCGACGCGGACGGCTTCGATGCGCTTCGTCTCCGCGCGCCGCTCGGCACGCGTCATGCGCCGGTCCGATTTGGCGGGGGCTGGCGGCGGTGCTGCAACGCCGGTGGCAGCGGCGAAATTGAATGTCCCGTCCCGCAAGATGGCGACCCGTCCCGTGGGGCGGCTGAGGCGGGCGTGGGCGATCTCTACGCGCGGTGATGCCGGGCCGCGGTAGTCGACGCCAGAAAGCGCGAGCCGCCGCCACGAGATAAGCTCGCTGCGGCCCGCGCGTTCGAACAGCCGCAAGCCTGTGATGACTGCATCGCCGGAGAAGCGCGCCTTCGGCGCCGTGCCTGCATCAGAAACGACGAGGCGTCCGCGAACGCCGAGGTCGCCGCCTTTCAGGTCGAGCGCGGGGTAGGGCGGCATATAGGGCAGCACGGCCTTCAGCGGGAAGCCCGCAAGCGCGATTCGGAGATCGGCGCTCCCCGGCGGAAGAAGCGTGCCTTCGGCGCTGAGCGTCGCCGTTTTGTTGATGCGCGCGTCCGCTGAAACGGCGATCGGCTTGTCCGGCGCTGTAAGGTCGCCGCGCGCCGTTGCGTTCGCCGCGATGTCGAATACGGCTGCCGGGGAAACGGCGCGGTCCTCAAAGCGCAGCGCGGCATCGGACAGGGAGAACCCGCCGAGCGCGATCTGCCACGGCGCGGTCTCGTCGCTCACCGCGGGCTTCGGTGCCAGCGGAAGCAATGCGGAAAGGTCGATCGTGCCGTTTTGCGCGCGCGTCGCTTCGCCTTTCAGGCCTTCGGCGCGGATATCGCCGATATCGATGCGGCGGCGGGCGGCGTTTACGCGGATGTCGCTGATGGTGAGGCCCGCGAGGCGCAGCGGCTCGATGCCTGCGCCCGCCGGGCCGTTCGCGGTTGCATCGCGCAGCGCGAAATGCGGCACGATGATCTCTGCGGCCATCGCGCCGTTTTCCGGAATCGCGAGCGCGAGGCTGGCCCCGTCGACATCGACTTCGCCGAGCCGGGCGCGGCCGCGAAACAGGGTTTTTCCATCGAAGGCGAGGCTGGTGAGGCCGAGTTTCGGCAGCATCGCCGACAGTGTGATGGCGCCGCTCTTGTAGCGGAAGTCATAAGAGCCGTGCAGGTCGATCAGCCCGTCAGACAGGGCCACCGGCAACATCTCGCCCAGGAAATCCTGAATCGATGCAGCTTCCAGATGGCGGACCGTGAAGCTGCCGTCCGATGCGATCGGCGCCATCGAGACGTTGCCTTGCCATGCGAATGTTTCGCCGCGTTCGCTCTCCGCTTCGAATCGAAAGCCGCCGCCTTCCGACCGCGCTGTGTGGAAATCCCTCAGCGAGAAGCTGATCGGCGCCAGCAGCTTTGCCGGTTTCGCGGCGCGGCTGTGATCGGCAAAGGCGATGCGCCCGCCGATGACCGAAAGCTCGCCGATCAGCACGGCGGGCGCCGGTTCCGGGCTTGGCGGCGGCACGAGTTCGAGCAGGTTCAGCGTTCCATCCGGGCGGATCAGCGCATGGACGGCAGGGCCGTCGATCCGCACCTCGTCGAAGCGGTAGGCGTCGGCGAAGAGCGACAGGATCGAGAAATTGAGATGGACGTGCTTTGCCGCGACCATGGGTGTGGCTGCGTCCGGAATCGCGATGTCGGAGATGTCGAGCTTGAACCCCAGAGGGTCGACCTTGATCTCGCCGAGGCGGAGGGGCTTCTTGAGCTCGTCTCGCACCCAGGCTGTTGCCTGGCCACGGATGAAATCGGGGGCGAGCCAGGTTCCGGCCGCCCAATAGGCGACGAACAGCAAGACAAACGCTGCCGCGCCAAGAAACGGCTTTGACCGAACCAGCCCAGCCATCGCGCGTGCCGTCCGCTCCCCCAGGTTCGGGCGCATGATGCGTCCGGGGGGCGGCAATGGCAAGCATCGGGCCTTTGCGCAAACGAAAAGAGCGGCCTGAAACAGGCCGCTCTTTCAGAACGATAGGGTATCCGCGATCAGGCGGCGGCGACTTCGGTCGCTGCGGCCGATCCGGTTTCGGGATCGCGCAGCACGTAGCCGCGGCCCCACACCGTCTCGATATAGTTCTCGCCGCCGCACGCCGCCGAAAGCTTCTTGCGCAGCTTGCAGATGAACACGTCGATGATCTTGAGTTCGGGCTCGTCCATGCCGCCGTAAAGGTGGTTCAGGAACATTTCCTTGGTGAGCGTGGTGCCCTTGCGGAGCGAAAGCAGCTCCAGCATCGCATATTCCTTGCCGGTCAGGTGCACGCGGGCGCCGTCGACGTCGACCGTCTTGGTGTCGAGGTTCACGCCAAGCTTGCCGGTCTTGATCACCGACTGCGAATGGCCCTTCGAGCGGCGGACGACGGCATGGATGCGCGCCACCAGCTCTTCCTTGTGGAAGGGCTTCGTCACGTAATCGTCGGCGCCGAAGCCGAGACCGCGAACCTTCGATTCCATCTCGTTCTGGCCGGAAAGGATAAGGATCGGCGTGCCGACCTTCGCGAGCCGCAGCTTCTTCAGCACGTCGTAGCCGTGCATGTCGGGCAGGTTCAGGTCGAGAAGAATGATGTCGTAGTCGTACAACTTGCCGAGATCGAGGCCTTCTTCGCCAAGATCCGTGGTATAGACGTTGAAGCCTTCGCTCGAAAGCATCAGGTCGATGCTCTTCGCCGTGGTCGCGTCATCTTCGATCAGCAGAACCCGCATTGAGTAGCCCTCTTCATGTCCCCCAACGGCAAACAGCCAATCCCGGCCCTGCCGCGTACAATCCGTTAACCATGCCCGTTATGGGTTACAAAGGTTAACGCCGCGTAAAAGTTAACGCGATCATGCTTTGAATTGTTCCTGTGGCACTTGAGTCACGGTTTGTTTCGTTTTGAATCAGTTATGGAATCCCGGCAGCAAGGCGACATTAACCACGCACGGGCACACTGGCCCCATGCGCTGCGAATGCCCCTTGATTCCTGAAGACGCAGTCCGGCTCCGCGCGGACCTGCCGGGGGCCGAGCTGTGAAGACGCCGTATGACGACGATCGCAAGCTGAGGCGCAAGGAACTCGACGATATCCGTCATGCGCTCGTCTCTGCCGAAACGCAGCTTTCGGTTTTCGCCGGGGCGATCGTTGATGCCGATGCGACGCTGCGCCGGGAGCGGGAGGCGCGGGCGGCGGACCCCCCGTTCGATGTCAGCTCCGATGCGGCCGTGCGCCGTTCCGAGATGATCCGGCTGGCGCGCGAGCTCATGCGGCTCGAAGACGAGATCGAGCGCCTGCGTGCCGCGCTGCTCGTCAAGTTCGAGGCGCTGCGCCCGATCGAAACAGCAAGCGAGGACTATGCCGCCGCGAAGCGCGCGGAGGCGGCCCGCAAGGCCATGACGGCGTCTGACGAGGCGGCGGCGCGGTAGTTCCGCCGCGTCTAGCGCAGCCGACCCGGCAGTCGATCCGCGACGACGATCAGCAGTTTTTTTCGGTCTGCGTCCGGTTTTCGCGCATGCGCGCACAGGCGCCGCGGCGGCTTGGCACGGCCGGCCTCGTGCGGCCGGGGCAGTGCGATGCGGCAGTCCGGGGCCGCGGCGAACACTGCGGCTGCACCGCCAAGGGTGGTGAAACTCATGATTCCGGCAATGATGAAGAACCTCACGAAACGCAT
>JAEULI010000116.1 GCA_016793845.1 Sphingosinicella sp. | reverse complement strand
CGCGCCTGCACCCAAGGCGGCAGCGCCCGCTGCGCCGGCGACACCCACGGCACCCGCCGCGCCTCCGCCGCCCGTCGAGATCAGCGAGGTGGACGTCGAAGCGATTCTCACGAACCTTGCCGACAAGTCACCGCAAAAGCTCAACTGGCGCACGTCCATCGTGGACCTGATGAAACTTCTCGGTCTCGAATCGAGCCTTGCCGAGCGCAAGGAGCTGGCGCAGGAGCTGGGCTACACGGGCGAGCTCAACGGCAGCGCCGAAATGAACATCTGGCTGCACAAGGCGGTGCTGCGCGAGCTCGCGAAAAACGGCGGCAAGGTGCCCGCCGACCTGCTCGACTGATCTGATCGCCACAAGACGAAAACCGGGTGCGGCGGCGCAAGCTGCCGCATCTTTTTTATGGAAAGTGCTGCGAAATGGTGGGCGCGACAGGGATTGAACCTGTGACCCCTCCCGTGTGAAGGGAGTGCTCTACCGCTGAGCTACGCGCCCGCCGGATGTACCGGACCGGCGGAGCAGATACGGTCCTGCCCTCCCCCTGTCCAGCCCGTTTCTGACGAAACATGCCCCAAAATGCGAAGGGCGCCGCGGATGCGACGCCCTTCGACTAAACCCTTGCGGGCGCGGTTTTAGTTGACCGCGTCCTTCAGGCCCTTGCCGGCCTTGAACTTGGGCTGCACGCTGGCGGCGATCTTCATCGTTTCGCCCGTGCGCGGGTTACGGCCCGTCGAAGCCTTGCGCTTCGCCGTCGCGAAGGTGCCGAAGCCGACGAGACGAACTTCGTCACCCTTCTTCAGGGCCTTCGTGATGCTCTCGAACACGGCCTCAACGGCCTTGCCCGCGTCAACGCGCGAAAGACCTGCTGCGTCCGCAACCGAGCCGATAAGTTCCTGCTTGTTCATTCCCTGTACCCCCAAGACGGAAGAGTGGTTGGATCGGCGAATAAAAGCCGGGCGCCATGTAAGTGCCCGGCTTTATGAGAGTCAAAGGGAAAACCGCAGAATTTGGGGCTTTCCCGAACTTTTTATCGCTTTTTCGTCTCAATGGCGGACGGAAAGGTCTCCAGCCTCCGAAGCCGGAGCCACGGCAGGCGCCGGAAGCACCGGTTCGACCCACTCGATCGGCTCGATGGGACGCACGAGCGCCGCGGCCAGCACCTGATCGACGTGACTCACGGGACGAATCGTCAGCCCCTCCTTCACGTTCGCCGGAATATCGGCGAGGTCCTTCTCGTTTTCTGCCGGGATCAGCACCGTGGTGATTCCCCCGCGCAGCGCCGCGAGCAGCTTCTCCTTGAGACCGCCGATCGGCAGCACGCGGCCGCGCAGCGTCACCTCGCCCGTCATCGCCACATCCTTGCGGACGGGAATGCCGGTCAGCGTCGAAACGATCGAGGTCACCATGCCGACGCCCGCCGAGGGACCGTCCTTCGGCGTCGCGCCTTCCGGCACGTGCACGTGGATGTCCTTCACCTGGAACACGGTCGGCTTGATGCCGTACTGCGGCGCGCGCGACTTGATGAACGAGTTCGCGGCCTCAATCGATTCCTTCATCACGTCGCCGAGCTTGCCGGTCGTGCGGATCGCGCCCTTACCGGGCACCGTCACGGCCTCGATCGTCAAAAGCTCGCCGCCCACTTCCGTCCAGGCGAGGCCGGTGGTCGCGCCGACCTGATCCTCTTCTTCGCCGATGCCGAAGCGGAACTTCTGCACGCCGGCGTACTCGCCAAGGTTTTCCGGGGTGATCGTGATCTTCTCGGCTTTACCCTCCAGGATCTGGCGCAGCGCCTTGCGTGCCAGCCTGGCGAGCTCGCGCTCCAGTGTGCGGACGCCGGCCTCGCGCGTGTAGTAGCGGATGAGGTCACGCAGGCCCGCGTCTTCGATCGCAAACTCGCCGTCCTTCAGCCCGTGCGATTCGATCTGCTTCGGCAGCAGGTGCGCCTTGGCGATCTCCAGCTTCTCGTCCTCGGTGTAGCCCGAGAGGCGGATGATCTCCATGCGATCGAGCAGCGGCTGCGGCATGTTGAGGCTGTTCGCCGTCGTCACGAACATCACGTCGGAAAGGTCGTAATCGACCTCGAGGTAGTGGTCGTTGAACTTGGCGTTCTGTTCCGGATCGAGCACCTCGAGCAGCGCCGAAGACGGATCGCCCCGGAAGTCCTGACCGAGCTTGTCGATCTCGTCGAGGAGGAACAGCGGGTTCGAAGTGCCGGCCTTCTTCAGGTTCTGGATGATCTTGCCGGGCATCGAGCCGATGTACGTGCGCCGGTGGCCACGAATCTCGGCCTCGTCGCGCACGCCGCCGAGCGACTGGCGGATGAACTCGCGCCCCGTCGCCTTGGCGATCGAGCGGCCGAGCGAGGTCTTGCCGACGCCGGGCGGGCCGACGAGGCACAGGATCGGCCCCTTCAGCTTGTTCGCGCGGCTCTGCACCGCGAGATATTCGAGGATGCGCTCCTTGACCTTGTCGAGGCCGTAGTGGTCCTCATCCAGAATCTTCTCCGCCGCACGGATATCCTTGCGAACCTTGGTCTTCTTGCCCCACGGCAGCGCCAGCAGCGTGTCGAGGTAGTTGCGCACCACCGTCGCTTAGGCAGACATCGGCGACATCGCCTTCAGCTTTTTCAGTTCGCCTTCCGCCTTGTCGCGGGCTTCCTTGGAAAGCTTGGCCTTCTTGACCTTGTCGGCAAGCTCATCGACCTCGCTGCGGCCCTCGTCGTCGCCGTCACCCAGCTCGCGCTGAATCGCCTTCAGCTGCTCGTTGAGGTAATATTCGCGCTGCGTCTTCTCCATCTGGCGCTTGACGCGGTTGCGGATCTTCTTCTCGACCTGCAGCACGCCCATCTCGCCTTCCATGAAGCCGAAGACCATCTCCAGCCGCTTCGATGGCGAGCGCTCGGAGAGCAGCGCCTGCTTGTCCGCGATCTTGAGGCTGAGGTTGGACGCGATCGTATCGGCGAGCCGCGAGGGTTCCTCGATCTGGCCGACCTGCACGACGACTTCCGGCGCCACCTTCTTGTTGAGGCGCACATACTGTTCGAAATGCTTCACGGCCGAGCGCACGAGGGCTTCGAGGTCGGCCTCGTCGGCGCCCTCTTCCTCGATCGGCGCAACGTCCGCCTCCAGATAGGAATCTTCCACGCGCACGGTCTTCACTTCGGCGCGGTGCTGACCTTCCACGAGCACCTTCACGGTGCCATCGGGCAGCTTCAGCAACTGGAGCACCGTGGCAACGGTGCCGACATCATAGAGATCCTTACCTTCGGGGTCTTCCTCGGCAGGGTCGCGCTGCGAGAGCAGCAGGACGTTCTTGTTCGCCGTCATCACCGCTTCGAGCGCTGCGACGGACTTTTCGCGCCCGACGAACAGCGGCACGATCATCTGCGGGAAAACCACGATGTCGCGCAGCGGGAGGACGGGATAGGTCTCGGTCATTCTCTCAACAACTCCACAGCCAGGCGCGTCACCAACGGCAGCGCGCGCCTCCTTGTGTGCCAATATGGGCACGGTCGCGGCGCTGCACAATGGCGACCCTACATGCTTTCACTGAAGAGGGAGTGAATTCCTCGTTTCGCAAACGAAAAGAGCGGACCCGCCGGGCCCGCCCTTTCCGCTCGTCTCTTGTGAAGCGATCAGAACTCGAACTTCACGCCCACCCGGATCTGGTAGAGTGACTGCTTCGCCTGATTCTGCACGGTGATGTTCGGCTCGGAGAAGCCGGAATAGCGGTACTGCGCGCAGGTCTGGCTCGAGGCCGTATTCGCAACGCCTGCCGTTCCCGTCGGCGTCGCAACCGCCAGGCACTGCACGTTGACCGTGGCCGACTGGTAGGCAAACGCCACCTGGCGCTGCACGCCCCAGTCGTTGTTGATCATGTTCAGCACGTTCTCGATATCCGTGAACAGCTTCACACGGCTCGATCCCACGAAGGTCGGCACTTCCTGTTCGAGATGCAGGTCGACCTTCCAGAAGCTGGGCGAACGCTGCGTGTTCTTGGAAATGATGCTGCCGCGATACTTCGAGAGGCCGTTCTCGTCGATGAAGGTGTTGAACGCTGCCTCGGTCGCCGCGCTGTCGAAGCTGACGAGCGGATCGCTCGCCGTCGGCACATAGAGCAGGTACCGCGTGTTGGTGCCGTTGGTGCCGAACACGGGCGAACGGCCGGTCGAGGTGTCGCGCATCGTCAGGCTGTAGGGGCGGCCGGTGCGATACTCGCCGAACAGCGCGAAGCGGGTTTTGTAGTCCCCGAAGAACGCGTGTTCGTAGTCCACCGAGAACTTCAGCGAATGCTTCACCTCGTAGATCGACGTGCCGTAGTCCGCGACGTTCGGGTCCGCCATCGTGGCATTGCCGTAAAGCGAGCCCGCCGTCGCGGACGTGATCGGGTTCACGTCCTTGATGTCCTGGAACGTGTAGCTCACGCTCGTCGTCAGGCCGAAGTCCCATGCCTTTTCGACGCGGCCCACCGCGATGATCGAGCGGCCCTTGCTGGTCGAGGCGAGCACCAGATCCTGGTTGGTCTGGTTGGTATCGCCAGGCAGGATGCCGACCGACGTGCGGCCATAGCGCGGGCGCCCGTCCGGCAGCGTACCGATCACGACCGAGCGTGCATCGTAATATGTATTGGCGTGGGCCGTCTTGCCGTAAACGAGGTCGGCGCCCAGAAGCCAACCGTCGCCGAGCGCTCCGAAATCGGCGTCATAGTTCGCCGAAAGCGTCGCGCGCCATTGCGCCGGAAGCTCGTAGTCCGGGTGAATGGCGTTGACGGGCGCCGCCGCGAGCGATGTTGTGTTGGTTTGCAGATAATCGAGCACCAGCGGATCGAAGGCAGACGGGTCCACGCCGTTCAGCGCCGCCGCGCAAAGTGCCGCAGCAGTCGGCCCCGCCGGAACGTCGCAACCGGCCGTCGACGTGTTGCGACGGATATCGATCAGGTTCGTGAGTTGGCCGGTGTTGGAAAAGCTGTTCGAAAGGAACACGTCCGGCGCGCCGCCCGCGAACTTGCCGACGCCGCCACGAAGCACGAAGCGATTCGAAGGCTGCCAGTCAAAGCCGACCCGCGGCTGGAACACGCCCATGCCCTTGAAGGTCTTCGTGTTCGAAAAGCCGGTGCGGGCAAGGAAGTTCTCGTTGAACGGCACCCTGCTGTTGCTGCCCTGCAGGTCGTAGCGCGCGCCGATCGAAAGCTGCAGCGTGTCGGTCGCGTGCCAGTCGTCCTGCAGACCGAACGTATAGGTCTGTGTGCTGAACCGGGCCGCTGCATCGTCCACGTCGCCGCTCGGCACGGCACCCGCAAGGCGGACGCGATTCGCGATTCCGGCTTCGAAGTCGGTGATCGAGTCGAAGTAATATTCGCCGTTCGCGCGCTGCAGGAACAGGTTGAAGACATCGACATCGGTGTAGCCGACAAGGAACTTGAAGCTGTGCGCCCCGGCCTCCAGCCGCGCCGTCAGGTCGATGGAGAGGTTCTCGGTGTTGAGCTGGTTCGCATGGCGGCTCACGTCCGGGCCAAAATACACGATCGGCTGGGACGTCGACGTGTTGCCGCAAGACGTGCGATCATTGCCCGTCCCCGCTGTGATGGACGTTTCATCAAGGCAGACGCCGATCTGACCGAAGCTCGTGTCGCCGAACGGCGTCTGTCCGCGGTTGTAATCGCGGTAGGCAGCCCGGAATTCGGTCGAAAAGGCATCGGACCACTGCGAGTTGAGCTGGAACGTACCCGAGTTCACCTCTTCGATCAGCTCATAGCCATTCGAACGATAGCCGAAGGTCGGCCCCGTGTTCGACGTGTTCATGTTCTGACTGAACTGCTGGTTACCCTCGTTGCGGATGTAGGTGAGCGAGACGCGGTGGTCGTCGGTGACGTTCCAGTCCAGCTTCGCCGTCATCTTCTCGTCGGTTTCGCTGGCGCCCTGAAACACGCCGAGCGTGTCGTAGCCGTAAACCGACTGCGCGATTGCCGAGATGCGATCGACCGCCGTCTGCGACAGACGCGGAATCTCGGTCGCGAAGCCCATGGCGGCGGGGCCTTCGTCAACCGGATCGCTTTCCTTCAGCTTTTCATAGGCGATGGCGAAGAACAGCTTGTCCTTCACTATGGGTCCCGAAAGGAAGCCGCCGTACTGCTTGGACGTGAAGTCGAGGTTCACCGGATTGCCGCGGATGCGGTCGCCCGTCAGCTTGTCGTTCGAATATGTATAGAAGGCCGAACCGGTGAACCGGTTGGTGCCCGAGCGCAGCACGACGTTTACCGCGCCACCCTGGAAGTCGCCCTCGCTGACGTCATAGGGCGCGATCTTCACGGACATCTGCTCGATCGCGTCGAACGGCACGGGGCCGCGCGAAGTCGGCAGGCCGCCGTTGTTGATGCCGAAGTCATCCGAGAACTGGATGCCATCCACCGAGAAGCGGTTGAGACGGCCGTTCTGGCCCGCGATCTCGATCGTGCGCGCGTTGGATGCGTCGATGCTGACGAACGGATCGCGCCGCGCCATGTCGCGGATATCGCGGTTCACCGAAGCGACACCCTCGATCTCGTTACGGCCAAGCGTCGTGATCGGACCCTGGCTCTTCGAACCGGCACCCGAAACCGAAGAGGCGGTGACGGTGATGATCTCGGTGGCGTTGAGTTCGACGGGAAGGCGGAAGGGCTGACCGGCCGTGAGGAAGACGTCGGTGACCTGCGCGGTTTCGAAGCCGGGTGCCGTCACCTCAACCGTGAACGGGCCGCCGATGCGCAGGCCCGATGCGGAGAAACTACCGTCCGCACTCGTCGTTGCGCGGGCGACGGTGCCGGAGGGCGTGTGCGTGATCAGGACATCGGCACCGGCAACGGGTGCACCGGCGGCTTCCACGGTGCCGCGGACGGACGATGTCGTTTCCTGGGCAGACGCGGGTGTGGAGAGAGAGACCACCAACGGCACCGATGCAACACTCGCTGCCAGCAAGATCTTGATCGCACGCATTTCCAGATTTCCCCACTTTCGACGGTCGTTGAATGATCGGTTGTGCGGGGAGGACCACACCTCGCACACCCCTTCTTCGGGCCGCTTAGGTGTGCTTTGTTACAGAATTTCTGCGGGAGCAAGGCAAGATTGCGATTCAATTGCTGCATCGCAGCGTGTGGCTTTTTCAGCACATATCAACCACGTGGGTACGCAAAAAAACGGCGGCACGAGGCCGCCGTTTGAAACAATAATGCCCGTCTGCCGGAATCAGGCGGCGTCGCCCGAGACCTTCTCCTTGGACTTCTTGGCGAAGACCTTGACCGGCTCCTTGCTGCCCCCAACCACATCCTTGTCGATGCGGACCTCGTCGACATCGTCGAAGCTCGGCAGGTCGAACATGGTATCGAGCAGGATACCTTCCATGATCGAGCGGAGGCCGCGTGCGCCGGTCTTGCGCTCGATGGCCCGCTTGGCGATCGCCAGCAGCGCGTCGTCGGTGAACGCGAGCTTCACGTTCTCCATCTCGAACAGCTTCTGATACTGCTTCACGAGCGCGTTCTTCGGCTCGGTGAGGATCTGGATCAGCGCCTTCTCGTCGAGGTCTTCCAACGTCGCGATCACCGGCAGACGGCCAACGAATTCGGGAATCAGACCGAATTTCAGCAGGTCTTCCGGCTCGCAGTTCTTCAGAACCTCACCCGTCCGGCGTTCGTCCGGCGCGGCGACATAAGCGCCGAAGCCGATCGACTTGCCCTGCAGGCGATCCGCAATGATCCGTTCGAGGCCCGCGAAAGCGCCGCCGCAGATGAACAGGATGTTCGTCGTGTCGACCTGCAGGAACTCCTGCTGCGGGTGCTTGCGGCCGCCCTGCGGCGGAACGCTCGCAGTCGTGCCTTCCATGATCTTCAGGAGCGCCTGCTGCACGCCCTCGCCCGAAACATCGCGCGTGATCGAGGGATTGTCGGCCTTGCGGCTGATCTTGTCGATCTCGTCGATGTAGACGATGCCGCGCTGCGCGCGCTCGACGTTGTAGTCGCTCGCCTGCAGCAGCTTCAGGATGATGTTCTCGACGTCCTCGCCGACGTAGCCCGCCTCGGTGAGCGTCGTCGCATCGGCCATCGTGAACGGCACGTCGAAGGTCTTGGCGAGCGTCTGCGCGAGCAGCGTCTTGCCGCAGCCGGTGGGGCCGACGAGCAGGATGTTCGACTTCGCCAGCTCGATCTCGGAGCCCTTGGCGCCGTTGTTGAGCCGCTTGTAGTGGTTGTGCACCGCGACCGAGAGCACGCGCTTCGCCTGCGCCTGTCCGATCACGTAGTCATCGAGGACGTCGCAAATCTCGCGCGGCGTCGGCACGCTGCCGTCGCTTTTCTTGGCGAGCGCACCCTTGGTTTCCTCGCGGATGATGTCGTTGCAGAGTTCGACGCATTCATCGCAGATGAACACCGTCGGTCCGGCGATCAGCTTCCTGACCTCGTGCTGACTCTTCCCGCAGAAAGAGCAGTAGAGCGTGTTCTTGGAATCGCCGCCGCCGCTGAGCTTGGTCATAAAACGCCTCTTCCGGCCTCCGCGCCGGTTCCTAGTCCGCCTGCCATCCTAGCGCGCACACACGCCGCTTCAATGGTCAATGCGGTCACATTCCCGAAATATATAGCGCCGCCTTGCTCAACGGAACGTGAACGGGCGGGCAGCCTGTTCACGCCGCCTTGGCTTCCTCGTCGGCGGGCGACGGGCGTGTTTCGAACACCTCGTCGATAAGGCCGAAAGCCTTGGCTTCGTCCGCCGACATGAACTTGTCGCGCTCCACGGCGGACTCGATCGTCTCGACCGGCTGCTTGGTGTATTTGGCCATCAGCTCGTTCATGCGCGAGCGGATGCGCAGGATTTCGCGTGCCTGGATCTCGATATCGGTTGCCTGGCCCTGCGCGCCGCCCGAAGGCTGGTGGACCATGATGCGCGCGTTCGTGAGCGCGATACGCATCCCCGGCTCGCCTGCGGCGAGCAGGAAGGCGCCCATCGAGGCGGCCTGACCGATGCACACCGTGCCGACGCGCGGGCGGATGTATTTCATCGTGTCGTGGATCGCCATGCCCGCCGTGACGACCCCGCCCGGCGAGTTGATGTACATGAAGATATCCTTCTTCGGATTCTCCGATTCGAGGAAGAGGAGCTGCGCTGTGATCAGCGACGCCATGTGATCCTCGACCCCGCCGGTCACGAAGATGATGCGCTCCCGAAGCAGCCGCGAATAGATGTCGAAGCTGCGCTCGCCCCGGTTCGACTGCTCGATGACGATGGGGACGAGAGCGTTCGTGAGGCTGCTGACGGGATCGATCATGGGAGTCCTTCGCGGGCGTTTGTCTGTTCCGATAACGGGATAGGTCGGCACAGGCGCGCCCGCTGTCAAGTGGGCGAAGTGGAGGCGAAGGAAGCCCGGGGGCCGGCATCGCCGCCCCCCGGCATCAGTTCGCTCGGTTCAGGCCTTCGCGGCTTTCTTGGCCGGGGCCTTTTTCGCTGGCTTTTTTTCCGGTTCCGCATCGGCTTCCGCCTTTGCAGCCGTTTTCTTGGCGGCGGGCTTCTTTTCGGCCTTCACCGCGTCTTCTTTCGGCTCGGCGTCATCCGCCTTCGCCGTCTTCTTGGCAGCCTTTTTAGGCTTGCCCTCCCCATGCGCGTGACCATGATCGTGGTCATGGTCATGATGGTCATGGCCGCAGCCCGGGCCATGGACGTGGCCGGTCGGCGTCTCGTCGTCGTCCTCGATCGCCTGCTGCAGATCCTCGCGGCTCACGCTGCGCTCGGTCAGCTCGGCCTTGTCGAGAAGCACGTCGACGACCTTGTCCTCATAGAGCGGCGCGCGGAGCTGCGCGGCGGCCATGGCGTTTTCCTGGAAATACTTGACGACCTGCTGCTGCTGGCCCGGATAGCGCGCGGCTTCCTGACCGATCAGGCGGTTCATCTCGGCCTGCGTGACGTTCACGCCTTCCTTCTGACCGATTTCGGAGAGGAGCAGGCCAAGACGCACGCGGCGCTCGGCGATGCGGCGATACTCGTCCTTGTCTTTCTCAAGCTCGGCGACCGCGGCGGTGGGGTCCGCCTCGTGGCTCGCCTCGTGCTCCAGCTGCGCCCAGATCTGGCCGAATTCGGCCTCGACCATCGTCGGCGGCACGTCGAAATCGTGGTTCGCGGCGAGGTGATCGAGCAGCTTGCGCTTCAGGTGCGTGCGGGTCATGCCCTGCAGCTCGCCGGAAATCTGGTCCTTCAGGATTTCCTTCAGCTTGTCGAGGCTCTCGAGGCCGAGGTTGGTCGCGAGCGTGTCGTCGATCGCGGCGTCCTGCGGCTGGCGCACTTCGGTGACGAGCACGTCGAACACCGCGGGCTTACCCTTGAGGTAGGCGACGTTGTAATCTTCCGGGAAGCTCACTTCGACCTTCACCTTGTCGTTCGCCTTGGCGCCGACGAGCTGGTCCTCGAAGCCGGGGATGAGGCGGCCGGAGCCGATCTCGATCTGCATCCCCTCGCCCTTGCCGCCTTCGAACTCCTCGCCTTCGACCGAACCGACGAAGTCCATGACGACGACGTCGCCCTGCGCCGCCTTGTAGGTCTTCGGCGCGGCTTCGAAACGCTTCTGCTGGTCGGCGAAGCGCTTCAGCGCGTCCTCGATCTCGGCATCGCTCGGCTCGACCACGAGCTTTTCGAGCGCAATGCCCTCGATGTTCACCGACGTGATTTCCGGGAGCACTTCGAGCTCAACCGTGAACACGACGTCCTTGCCCTGCGCATAGTCGTCCGCAAGCGCGACGGACGGCTGCATCGCCGGGCGCAGCTTCTTGTCGGCAACGAGTTTCTGCACGCCTTCCTGCACCGCGCTGTTCAGCGCATCGCCGTGCATCGCCTCGCCGTGCATCTTCTTCACGAGGTTCTTCGGAACCTTGCCGGGGCGGAAGCCGGGCATACGGATCTGGCCGGAGACCTGCGTGATCTGGGCGTCGATGCGCGATTCGAGATCCTTGGCGGGGATCGTCACTTCGTACTGGCGCTTCAGGCCTTCGTTCGTCTTCTCGGCAATCTGCATTTCGTCCGTCGGCTTTCGTTCAAGAACCCAAGTATTTGACCAAAGTCTGGTGCGGGCGAAGGGACTCGAACCCCCACGTCTTTCGACACCAGAACCTAAATCTGGCGCGTCTACCAGTTTCGCCACGCCCGCAGGTCCACCAAGGGGAGACCCCGGCGGCTTTGGCGGCGGTCTATACGCACGCCCGCGTAAGGTGGCAAGGCTTAGGAGGCGGGCGCTTCCCGCACTGCGCCGATCAGGAACTCGATGTTGCCTTCGGGCCCCTTGATCGGGCTTTCGGTGACCCCGAGCACACGCCAGCCGGGCAGCGCCGCGAGCCATGCCTCCACCTCGGCGCAGACACGGGCATGGATGGCGGGATCACGCACGACACCGCCCTTCCCCAC